>JAOZUV010000347.1 GCA_029938505.1 Bacteroidales bacterium
AGAAAACCAATAAAAAATTTCAGTTTGTTGATAGTAATTATAAAGAGATTTTGGCAAGATTAAAAGATGGTTATACTTTAGACCAATTTAAATTTATAATTGATAACAAATTGAAAGATCAATACTTTAAAGATAACCCGAAATATTATAATCCCGAAACTCTTTTTAGGAAAAAGAATATAGAGAAATATTTGAATGAAAAGTTTGTAGAGAAATCAAATAACAAACCCCATCCGGATAGTGTGAATTGGGATTAGCGAATGGAGTATTGAAATGAAACGAACTTACAATAAATCCATATACTATGATATGAGATTAAGACAACAGAAGATATTTTTTACACACCCCGATATTCCTACTGATAAGGATGTTGAAAATCTAAAGTGCATTTTCTATGTGGAAATGTTAAGGAATTATCAAGTTGAATATAGGGTTGACCTGTTTAGATATATAGATGATAGGGACGGTAGGATATTAAGAAAGAATGTGAGAGTGACAAAATATAATATTGAAAAATTCAAAAAGGATTATCCCGAGTGTAGGGGAGTTATGAAGGGGAGATAGGTATGATATTTAACGATCATTTTCAAAACTTTAAAAAATACAACTTGCATAAAGCACAGTTTATAGTTGCTGATATTCCCTATAATGTGGGAAAAAATGCTTACGGAAGCAGTCCGCAATGGTATGTGGATGGCGATAACAAGAACGGTGAAAGTGAACTTGCTAATACGGAATTTTTTGATACAGATAAAAATTTTAATTCAGCAGAGTTTATGCACTTTTGCAGCAAAATGTTAAAGAAAGAACCGAAAGAAAAAGGGAAAGCGCCTGCAATGTTTTTGTTTTGCTCTTTTGAACAACAGCCTTATTTGATAGAACTTGCAAAAAATTACGGATTAAACAATTATATAAACGTGGTATTTAAAAAGAATTTTTCCGCACAGGTTTTGAAAGCGAATATGCGTATTGTTGGCAATGCCGAATACGGATTGTTGTTTTATCGTGAAAAATTACCGAAATTTAACAACAATGGAAAAATGATTTTCAATGTTATGGATTGGATATCGGATTCAAAAACCGACAAATTATATAGGAAAATTCACCCTACCCAGAAACCAGTTAAACTATTAGAGAGGTTAATAGAAATATTTACCGATGAGGGTGACGTAGTTATAGATCCCGTTTGCGGAAGTGGAAGCACTGTTATTGCTTGTATAAATTTAAATCGCAAAGGGTATGGTTTTGAAATAAAAAAAGATTTTTATTCTAAAGCTTCAGACTGGGAAGATGAGGTTTTGAATGTCCAAAAGGATTTAAAAGAATGTGGATTCGCGAAAACTTTAATCGAGAAGGAAGGGAAAACATTGTTTTCTGAAAATAAATGGGAGGCCATTTAAATGAAAAATTATACTCTTGAAAAGGATTTTCAAGCAGACTGCAATAAATATCTCGACCACCTAATCAAACAGGGATTTCCTATTGATTACATTCACTTACCTAAATTAGTAAATGTTTTGACAAAAGAGATTAAATAAATTATACTACTTATGGAATGTATAATCGGATCAATGGTAAATCAAACAAAAAATAATATAGTGGGGAGGGGTATCAACTCTTTCCGGTTCATACATTCCGACCCTCCCTGCTTTTTAAAAGGAGTGTATGATGAATAAAGAAATCTGGAAAGATATTGTAGGATATGAGGGGTTATATCAAGTATCAAATACTGGTAAAGTTAAAAGCCTTAGAAGATATGTAAGTAATGGTTCTGTTGGAATTCGCTGTGTAAAAGAAAAAATATTAAGCAATTGTAAGATATGGAATGGTTATCTATTGACAGGTTTAAATAAAAATAGAGTTAAAAAAAGATTCTCAATTCATAGATTGGTAATGATGTCTTTTTGTCCAATACCCAACCCTGAAGAAATGCAAGTTAATCATAAAGATTTAAACAAAGCAAATAATCATATTGATAATTTAGAGTGGTGTACTCAATTAGAAAACATGAAACACGCTGTTGAGAATGGTGTTAAGTTTGGGTGGAGTCCGGGCGGAGAGTTGCATGGAACGGCGAAACTTACAAATATCCAAGCCGAAGAAATAAGAAAGGTTTACAAAAGACAATACGGGAATCAAAAAAAACTTGCGAAAATTTACAATGTGAAACCATATATAATTGGTTATATTGTGAGGGGGCAAACCTATAAGAATGAAAAAATCAGAGAAGAATAAAAAGGATAAAGATTTTTTTCAAAAAGTAAGGGATCGTGGAAGTTGTGAAATGTGTGGATCATCAAGATCACTTCAGGCTGCACATTTTTATAGTAGGCGTTATATCAAATTAAGATGGCATGATGACAATGTATTTTGTCTTTGTTTTGCTTGTCATAAATGGGGGCATGATAATCCTGCTTTATTTTCAAAGTGGGTGTTAAAAGAGTTGGGAAAGGAAAGATATAACAATTTAATGAAAATAAGGAATAGCATTAGTAAGTTTCCGTGGGAAATATAACAAAATGGGATATGACACATACGTTATAAATGATGATATCGTGGAATTCAAATCTATAATATCAAGGGAGTTGGGGATCTAATGTCAAGAAAAAAATTACTTGAACTATTGAAAGGCAAACGGGTTGAAATAATTGAAATAGATAAAACATCCCTAAAGAATAAATTATTCTCAATCCTGTTAGCAATCCTTGTAATATCCCACGCTATAACAATGAGGGTTGATTATGGGTGGTCAACACAGATATACAATTACAAAATGGAATCAATCAATCTGAATACGGATAGAGCGATAACAAAGAAGTGGATAGAGGTATTAACACTTAGAGAAAAAGCACACGAAGTTGAATTGTGGATTCACGACTTTAGATATTGGCAGAATACTATTCAGGAAAAGTTTATAATATACGATCATAATTAAGGAGGATTAAATGGAATTAAAAAAGTGTAAGTGCGGTTCAATGGATTGGATAATGATAGTTGATACAATTCATGATGGTGATAGATGCTATCTGATATGTAACGAATGTGATAATCCTTACCCCTCCCCCGTAGCCGAGGCGTTGGAGTTTATTAATGATGTAATTGAGAATGATTTAGAAAAATACAGAAGCACTTCTACTGCTTGGAAATACGCTCCTACTACAATGGAAGAGATATTAAAAACATTTAAAGAACTAAAACAAATACTTGAAAAGGGGGAGCAATGAATAAAAAACTAACAGTAAGATGGTTGAGAAAAAACGATGCTTGCAGTG
>JAOZUV010000033.1 GCA_029938505.1 Bacteroidales bacterium
GTGATTTTTTTAAGGATCCCATAATAAAAAATAATTTTCCTCAGCTAAATAAATTCTATCCTTTAATTGCTTCTGAGCAGATTAGAAATAAAGGAACCTTGGCAGGGAATATTGTAAATGCTTCTCCTATTGGTGATTTGAGTGTGTTGTTTCTTGCCTTGGATGCCAGTCTTATTATTGAAAATCCAAAAGGAGAGATTCGAAAAATTAGATTAAATGAATTCTTTATCGATTATAAAAAAACAGCTTTAAAGGCAAATGAATTCATCACTTTTATTGTTTTCGAACCATCGAATGATAAACAAAAAATGAATTTTGAAAAGGTTAGTAAACGAACTTATCTCGACATAGCATCTGTCAATACAGCTTTGCGTATTTCAGTCAATGACGAAATTATCGAAAGTGTTGATTTATCGGCAGGAGGTATTGCTGCTATCCCAAAATATCTATCGAAAACAAAAGAATTTTTAAGTCAAAAAAAACTTGATATTTCTGTATTAGAATCTGCTGTGAATGTTATGCAAGAAGAGATATCTCCGATAAGCGATATCCGCGGAAGCGAAGAATACAAAAGACTTTTACTTCAACAATTATTTGTTGAGCATTTTTATAAATTATTCCCAGAAGTATTTAAAACGGAAGACATTTATCATTTAATGTGCACTAAAACCATTACATCATGAAAAATATTGATTCGGCAGGTCATGTAAGTGGGAAGTCTGTTTTTGTAGATGATATAGCTGAATTATGGGGAACATTGCATGCTGTGGTTGTTTATTCGGAGATGGCTCATGCAAAAATAATGGATATCAATGTTTCGAAAGCGAAAGAAGCTGAAGGAGTGGTGGCTATTTTAACAGCTAAGGATATTCCCGGAGAAAATCAAATTGGGGGCATTATTCCTGACGAATCTTTATTTGCTGAAGATGAGGTTCATTTTATTGGACAGCCAATCGCAATGATAGTTGCTACGACTCATTTTGCAGCCAGGGAAGCTCGTAAGTTTGTTAATGTCGATTATAAAGAACTTAAAGTTATTACTGATCCACGGATTGCTAAAGAAAAAGGGCATTTGCTTTTCCCTCCTCGAACCTTTGCCAATGGCGATATTAAAAAGGGATTTTCTGATAGTCATTATGTGTTTTCAGGTAGAGCAGATAGTGGAGGGCAGGAGCATTTGTATCTGGAAACTCAGGGCTCTTATGCTATTCCTTTGGAAAACAATAACATTAAAATATATTCATCAACTCAAGGACCTACGATTGTTCAAAAACTCGTTGCTAGGGTTTTGGGTTTATCCATGCATCAAATTGAGGTGGATGTTACCAGACTTGGGGGCGCTTTTGGAGGAAAAGAAGATCAGGCAACTGCTTGGGCTGTTATGGCTGCACTTGCAGTTCAAAAACTAAAGAAGCCAGTCAAACTCATTCTTGACAGAGATGATGATTTGATTATGACAGGCAAACGTCATCCTTATAGTTCGGATTTTAAAATTGGTTTTGATAAGAATTTGAAGATTCAATCGTATGAACTTACATTTTATCAAAATGGTGGAGCAGCAGCAGATTTAAGTCCTGCGATTATGGAGCGGACGCTTTTTCATACTGCCAATGCTTATTTTATTCCGAACGTAAAAGCAACTGCTTATAGTTGCAAAACAAATCTGACTCCTTTTACTGCATTTAGAGGTTTTGGTGGTCCACAAGCTATGTTTGTGATTGAATCGGCTATTGCTTTGGCTGCAGAGAAATTGGGGGTTGATAAGGCCGAAATCCAGAAACGGAATTTGCTAAAATCAGGCGACACATTTCATTATGGCCAGATTTGCAATAGTAATAATGCCCCTAAAAGCTGGGAAAGTTTGCACGAACACTTTAATGTAGAATCTGAAAAACAAAAAATTATTGAGTTTAACTCAAAAAATACGTTCATTAAAAAAGGTTTATCCTTGATGCCAATCTGTTTTGGTATTTCATTTACTAAAACACCGATGAATCAAGCCAGAGCACTGGTGCATATATATCAGGATGGTAGTATTGGAATTAGTACCGGTGCTGTTGAAATGGGGCAAGGGGTTAATACCAAAATGATGCAAGTTGCGGCAAAGATATTTTCTGTTAATATTTCTAGAGTTAAAATTGAGAGTACTAATACTACCCGTGTGGCAAATACATCTCCAACGGCAGCGAGTTCAGGTGCTGATTTGAATGGTAAAGCAGTTCAATTAGCTTGTGATGATCTTCTGGGGAGATTGAAAAATAAAGCCGCAGAAATTTTAAATAAGAATATTGAAAATATAGTTATTAAAGACGAAAACATTTTTGTTGGAGATGATAAGAGCAAGCTTCAGTGGGAAGACTTGGTGGAAGTAGCTTTTTTGGATAGGGTAAAGTTGTCAGAAATAGGACATTATACCACTCCAATTATCCATTTTAATAAAAATACCGAAAAAGGACACCCTTTTTCATATCATGTTTATGGTACAGCCATGACAACTGTTTTGCTCGATTGTATAAAAGGAACTTATGAGATTGAGGATGTTAAAATTGTACATGATTTTGGGAATAGTCTTAATTTTACTCTTGACAAGGGTCAGGTAGAGGGGGCTGTAGTTCAGGGGATTGGATGGATGACTCTTGAAGAACTTGATTATGATGAAAAGGGTAGACTACTTGCCGATAGTCTTTCGAAATATAAAGTGCCCGATATTTATACGGCGCCAAAAACTATTGAAACAATTGCGCTTGAAACGGATGGGCCTGAATTGGCAATAATGAAATCTAAGGCCGTTGGTGAACCCCCATTTATGTATGGCATTGGGGCATTTTTTGCGCTGCAGGATGTAATTAAAGCATTTAATCCAAAATATAAATCAGATTTTAATGCCCCACTAACTCCAGAAAAAGTATTGATGGCATTATATTCAGAATAATAAATAAACACATTTGCGATATTCTAAAGAAAATATATTAAAAGGAGCAATCATTTACGCATCGGGTGATACGATTGCATCATTGATAATTGATGAATTTTTATGGATTAGACTAATTGGCATCGTTGCTGTAGGAGCTACATTTTATGCATTTGAAATACCAAATTATTTTAATTGGATCGATAAAAAGACTGAAAAACTTAAGGGGCTAAAACTTTCGTTTCATAAAACTGTACTGGCAATCCTATATTTTAATCCTTTGTGGATTACGCGACATTTGCTTTTTATCATGCTTTTTTCGGGGAAATGGACAGATATTTCATGGGATTTATTGCGGATTGGCTCGATGTCATTTTTGGTGAATATCCCCATCTCATTGATTGCAAATTATTTAATTCAAAATAAAATGCCATATCGATGGCGATTTTTTGCAAGTGCTGTATTTTCAGCACTTATGGCTATATATTATGCACTAAGCTTTGTTCTTTTTAATTGATTTAATTTATGAAAGTCTGGGAATTTATAAAGTTAAAACTTAAGGAAGGTAAGGATATTGTTTTGATGGTTGTTATCGACAATCAAGGTAGTAGTCCGGGGCGTCGAGGTTTTAAGATGGCCGTAGCCGATGATGGAAAAATGATTGGTTCCGTTGGGGGAGGAGTGATGGAATATAATTTGGTAGAACTTGCTAAAAAACATTTTGTACAAGCTAAGGGTGTTTTTCTAAAAAGGCAAAATCACAGTTCCGATAAACATCCTGATAGTTCGGGTATGATATGCTCAGGGAGTCAGACCATTGTTTTTTACCCTCTCGATCGAGCTTATTTGCCGATGATTGAGTCTGTCATGAAAGTAGATAGCGGAAGTCTTGAATTTAATGAATTGGGTATCACTTTTAAGCAAGATGAGAACTTAGGGCAAGAGTTTATAACTAATATTATTGATGATTATAAATGGTTCTTTGCTGAACAGCTTGGATTAAAAAATAAACTGTTTGTGTTTGGAGCGGGTCATGTAAGTGTTGCGCTTAGTCAACTTTTTAAACAACTGAATTTTGATGTGACAATTTTTGATGACCGTGAGGAGAACCTTACAACATTTAAAAACAATTTTTTTGCAAATTCTAAGCAAATCATTAATTACGATGATGCTACAGATTTTATTCCTGAAGGTGAAAATACTTATGTTGTGCTTATGACATTTGCACACAGTAGTGATCGTAAGCTTCTTAAGAAGTTGATTAATAAGAAGCTTAAGTATTTGGGAATGATGGCAAGCAAAAAAAAGGCAAAGACGATTTATGAGCAACTCAAGAAAGAAGGTGTATCGACTGAACAATTAAGTCGGGTTGATTCGCCTATAGGTCTTCAAATTAGTAGCCAAACCCCGGATGAAATTGCTGTAAGTATCGCCGCAAAAATAATTAGTGTGAAGAATAGCTAAAAAGTTATATGTTTAATTAGATATTTATACAGTTTGCAAAATAAAAAAAGCCTTTGAGATAATTAAATCCAAAGGCTTTTTGATTGAAATGAAACGGAATCAAAAACCAAATTAAAGACTGTATCTTTCAATCAAATTTGTTAGGTTCTCAACGATAGAAGTTAAATTATGCAATGCTCTCTCCGATTCTTTGGTTCCAGCTGCATTTTGATTAGTCGCTTGTTTAATATTTTCTAAAGCTGTAGCGAGTTGTTCCATGCCCACTAATTGTTGCTGGTTTGATGCAGCAATTTGAGTGCTTGACTGTGCTGCTTCCGAAATGTTTTCTTCCAGCATTGCAATGGCATCGCTGGCTGTTTCGGCTAAACTTACTCCTTGCTCAACTGCTTTTCCACCTTGTTCTGTAGCCATTACAGCCGAACTGATAGCTTTTTGAACATCGTTCAGGATTTGACGGATTTGCTTGGTCGATTCCTTTGATTGATCGGCCAATGTCCTGATTTCGTGAGCAACCACACCAAATCCTTTACCGTATTCTCCGGCTTTTACAGCCTCAATGGATGCATTTACGGCCAGTAGGTTAGATTGTTCAGCAATATCTTTAACAGTTGTGGTTATTTCGCTAATGGCTTGGTTTTGTTCACTTAGTTTAATTACGGTGTCGGCAATAAGTTTTACTTGTTCTTGAATATTATTCATCCCCTCAATTGAGTCTTCAGTAGCTTGTGTTCCTTCTTGGGATATCTGAACGGATTTTTGAGCTGTTTCCGAGACGTTCTTAACTTTTTGAGAAGTTAGTTCTGCTGTTTGCATAACCTCTTCAATTGTTGTTGTAATCTCGTTAACAGTGGTGGCAGTTTCGGTTGTAGATGAAGATAATTGGGAAATAGAGGTCATGATTTGATTGTTTGTTGTTGTCAGTAAGTTAACAACCTGATTTATTTCTCCGATTTGATCTCTTAAGTTATTGACCATAATTTCAAGGGCTTTACCCATCTCATCTTCTTCGCTTATAGGAGTTACGTTAACATCTAAATTTCCTTTAGCAATTTCACCAGCAGCTTCTGCTGTTTTCTTAAAATAATGAATTAATTCGTTAAACATTTGGTTGAGCCTTCCAACCTCATCAGTGCCTAGTTTTTCGGAGAACTTAATATTTAGGTTTCCTCTTGCGACAAGGTAGCCTTGATTGATGATTTGTATTAATGGTTTTAAAAGCCATCTAATAAAAATATAGGAAACTATTATGATTGCTAAAATTGCAATTATACCTGCAAACAGGATGCTCTTATTATTTTGATTGTGAACAGCCAAGACTTCATTCATAGATTGTGTAACTAAAATGGTATAATCCAAATTTTCAATTGTTTCAAGGAAGTGGGAGTTCAGATAATTTGAGCCGACGTAATTGAAATTTGGGGAAACATGATTATACCCAATAATTGATTGATTTTTACCGGTACCCATAATGATATAACCACTATGAATAAGTGCACCCGTATCGTCTTTTAATTTACGAATGTGTTCTATTTTATTAATTATCTCACATGAGTCCCTACCATCAAGACATTCGGAGTTTCTGTTAATAATGTGTGCATGTCCAGTATTTTCAAATTTGAAAATATTTACTATTCCATCGAATGTGAGGTTGTTTTTTCCGTATATAACCCCAATAGGTTCCCCTTCAAAATTGTATATCGGAATAGATATATTTATATTATATGTGCCATCTTCATTCCTTAATTCAGGGTTGCTGTAATGTAAATTTCCTTCTCCTTCATTCCATGTTTCTTGAAACCAGGTTTCATCTCCATGGTAGTAATTATCAATTTTTCTACTAGCGTAAATAGTCGCTCCATATTTATCTGTTATAATGAATTCTCCAAAAACTTCATATCGATTAGTGAAATCATGTATTATATGACCAATATTATTAGTTTTTTTGTCCATTGAGAGTGTTTTTTCTACAAATGGATCATTTATTTCAGAATTCATCCATTTGATATTTTTTGTCCTAAGCTCTTTAATAATACTTTCTCTACTTCCGACATATGAATTATTAAAATTTATTACCTGTTTTTGGAGCTCTGGAGAGACTGAGAGTATGGATAAATAATCACTCCTGTCTGCATAAACTTCAACCAACCAATTATTGATATTTATTGCTTTTTGTTCAAAATCTCTTCCTATGCTATCTAGTGTTGTTTTTTTTGTTGTCTTTCCAACATAACTTATAACAATAATCAAGGATATTAAAACAATGATTGATTGAACAGCCATCATCTTTATAGAGATTGGCCAATTGATAAATTTCATATCTAGCTTCATTTTTTTAAATTTCATAATTCTGAGGTATAAAATGATTTATTAATTAATGTATTTATTGATTTTTGCAAGCAGGATGTCAGGTTTTATGGGTTTGGCCATATAATCAACACAACCTGCTTTGTAGCATTTTTCTTCATCACCCGACATTGCATATGCTGTTTGGGCAATGATGGGTGTATTAGGGTTAAGTTTAAGAATCTCTTCGGTAACCCTAAAACCATTTAGCATTGGCAAGTGTATATCCATTAATACAATAGATATGTCTTTGTGTTTTTTGTATTGGGTCAAAGCTTCTTTTCCGTCTTTTGCCCAAACTACTTTAGTATTGGCTTTTATTAATACAGCTCGTAAGTAATTGTAATTTGATAAATTATCTTCAACTACCAGAACTGTTTTTTTGTTGAAATCATAGCTGCCTATTTTTTCAGGTTTTTTTGGGAAATAATCAATAACTGGTCCTGATGCAGGATTATAAGGTATTGTGAAATAGAAAGTACTGCCCTCATTTTCTTTTGATTCTACATGTGGTTTTCCACCCAATAACTTGACCAAACTATTTGTAATAGCAAGACCCAATCCGGTACCTACTTCAGGGGAGTCGGAAGGTTTAACTTGTTCATAACGATTGAAAATAGCAGGTAAGTCTTTTTTGGATATTCCAATACCTGTATCCTTCACATAAAATTCCAGAAAACGGTTTGGTAACAACTTATAAGAAAATTCTATAAAGCCTTCGTTGGTGAATTTTATTGCGTTCCCTATTAAATTTGATAATATTTGTTTTAAACGGAATGGATCTGTATGAATAATCAAATCATCAATAATATTTGTTTTGTCAAAAAAGATTTTGACATCTGAATTTCCTTTAAGGGTTTTTATCTGGTTAAAATTCTTTTCGAGCTCATTTAAGAGCAGATTCAATGGACATTTAGCAATTTTTGATTTAATTTTCCCAGCTTCAATTTTTGAAATATCAATAATGTCATTAATAAGATTAAGTAAGTTTTCTCCATTTCTTGATATAAGATCAAGGTATTCTTGTTTGTCTGTTTTTAATATTCCATCTTCTTTAAGTAGTTCTGCAAACCCGATAATTGCGTTCATTGGGGTTCGTAGGTCGTGAGACATATTGGTTAAGAATATGCTTTTTAGATTGTCGGATTTTTCAGCCTTTTCGCGAGCGATGATAATTTCTTCTTCAAGGTATTTACGCATTGTAATATCTTTTCCTGAAATAACAGCTCCATCTACCGAGTCGTTTTTGCTTATAAAATTAACAATACAAGATTGCCATGAAACTTCGTTTTTTGCATTGATGAGTTTATAATCACCCGAAAATGGTTTTTTCTTGGCTTTTGCTTTCTCTAAATCTTTTACAAATTGCTTTCTGTCATCTTCATGTATAATATCCTGGATATTGAGTTTTGCCAGTTGATTTAAATCATATCCAAAATTTTTATGAAAAGTACTGTTGACCCAAATAATATCACCCTGATTATTGATTTTTGATACAAAATCAAGAATATTGTCTGTAATTTCATTAATAATACTATCTTTTTCTTTTAATGCGATAAGCATTTTATTTTTTTCCTTGATTTCATTTTCAAGTTCTGTTGTTCGATCTTTAATACTTTTTTCAAGTGATTGGTTAACTGCTTTAAGTTCCTGTTGGGAAGCTTCTAATGCTTTGCTTTTATCGATGGCTATTTTATAGGCTGAAAATAAAAATCGAATAATTGAGTCATTTGATTTCACTAAACTATCATCACAGAAAAGCTTGTTAATTTCATATGGTTCTTCTGCACCATTAATTAAATTGCTGATAATTGACAAGAGATGATCAGCATTAAAAGGTTTTGAAATGAAGGTGTCAGCACCTGAAGTTATTCCTTTAATTACATCATTAATATCCGACAATAAGGTGAGTAATAAAACTGGTATTGTTTGATGTTTATTATGAGATTTAATGTATTGACATAGCTCAAAACCATTCATTAAAGGCATTAAGACATCAGAGATGACTAAATCTGGTGTATGCTTTTCTAATTGTTCTACTGCTTCTTTGCCATTCAAACAATGAATGCTTTTATACCCGGCAGCTTCAAGTACAATTTTTAAGTGCATTGCTTGTGAAGGGCTATCTTCGGCAAATAGGATTAATTTGTTTTTGTTCATCGCGAGTGGGTTGTTTGTTTGTTTTTCATTACAGTTTTAATTACGCGTATAATTTTATTGGGGAGAATGGGTTTATGTAAAAAATCATCAAAATTTTTCTTCACGTCAGCTTCACTCATAATTTCAGATACAAAAGCTGTTAAGGCAATAATTGGGATATTAGGATTGAGTTTTTTTATTTTTTCACTAGCCTCAATTCCATTCATGATTGGCATTTGGATATCCATTAGAATTAAATCAATATCCTTATTTTCTTTAAATTTCTTAATTGCCTGAACTCCGTTTTTTGCCCAAACATGCTTTATTCCTTTTTTATCTAGAACAGTTTTTATAAGCTGATAATTGGTTTCAACATCTTCGGTAATAAGAATTTTATAGTTTGGCAATTCTTGATGGGAAGTTTCTGTATTGTTAAGTTTGGTTTCGATTTGCAAATTTATTTCACCTTTATATGGAAGGGTAAAATAAAAGCTGGAGCCAATATTTTCTTTTGATTCGACCCATATACTTCCTTTAAGGTAATCTACAAGCTTTTTTGTGGTTGAGAGTCCAATACCTGTTCCGGGATATTTTTTCGTATGTATATCTTCAAGTTGGGTGAATTTTTCAAAAATCTCATTGACTTTGTGTTTAGGGATTCCAATACCTGTATCCTTAACAAAGAATTTTAGTTCTTTATTCTCAGTAATGTTTACTCCAAAGATGATTTCTCCTTCATTGGTGAATTTAAAGGCGTTGGAGAGAAGTTTTTTTAGAATGATTTTTATTTTGTCAGGTGCAAGTATAATTTTACTATTCTTTAGTGTATCTGGAATAACATAACTTAAATTGATTTTTTTGTTTTCGGCGCAATCAATTTTATTACAAAATGCTTTATTTATACTTTCAAATAACTCTAGCAAATCACACTCTTGTTCAATTAGTTTAATTTCTTTTGATTCAACAAGAGCTGCTTCAACAATGTTTTCAATTATTTCTAATAAATTAAAAGCACTTTTATTGATATATTGAATAAAACCTTCTCGTTCAGAGTAATCCAAATTTTCATCTTGTAGAAGTTCTGAGAACCCAACAATGGCATTCATGGGAGTTCTGATTTCATGAGAAAGGTTATTTAAGAAACAAGTTTTTAACCGATCTGCACTTTTTGCTTGTTCAAGCGCAATTTCAAGATTTTCCATTGCTTCTTTCCGTTTAGTAATTTCTGATCTTAAATTTTCGGAAGTCCTCATTCCCTTTTCTGTGAGTTCTTCATTTAGCTCTTTTAGCTTTTGCTGTGTCGATCCTAATGAACGGTTAATTTCAACAGAAGAATCGTAAGTTGAAAGTAAGAAATCAATACTCTTTTTGGGATTGGTTTTAAAAATAATTTCTTCATTATCAATATGTATTTTGATTTTATTACCAACTTGAGAGGTAATATAATCTTGAGGTTCTAAAATGTTTTTTATTCTTTTAAGTAAATATTCACTATTTATTGGTTTTGTAATATAGTTATCGGCAAAAACAGCTAAACCTTTAATTATATCTATTGTTTTGTCGAGGGATGTGAGTAATATAACGGGTATATCTTTTGTCGTATTATTAGTTTTTATTGCTTTGCATAATTCATATCCATTCATTTCTGGCATCATCAAATCAGTAATAACCAGATCCACACTATCAGTTTTGTATAATAGCTCCAATGCTTCTTTGCCATTATTTCCATGATATACATTATAACCGTTGTTTGAAAGTAAAAATTTTAAATATTCTGCTTGAGTTTTACTATCTTCAGCTATGATAATTGTTTGCATAAGAAATATATTTATAATGCGTTAAATTGTTATATATTCTAATTAATGTTTGTTAGATGTTTTTTGTTCTTTTTTAGATTTCTAATAACGATCTCAATTATTTCATTTGGCCTTACAGGCATACTCGTGTAATCGTTACAACCAGCCATTATGCATTTTTCATCCATACCTTCCATTGCATAAGCTGTTTGTCCAATAATTAAAACGTTCTTATCAAATTTTCTGATTCTTCGGGTGGCTTCCAAACCATTGAATCCGGGCATATGAATATCCATTAAAACAAGATCATATTTATTATTTCGACACATTTCTATGGCAGATCCTGCGTCTTTTGCCCACTCAATTTCAGCATTAACTTTATGAAAAGTTCCTTTAAAGTATTTGTAATTCATTTCAATATCATCAACCAACAAGAATTTAATGTCACTTAAATCTAATTTTAGTTCTGATAATTTAGTTGGCGATTGTGGCCTTTTCTTTGTGAAATTATTGGGTAACGTAAAGTAAAATGTTGACCCAACCCCCTGTTTGCTTAGAACACCAATTTTACCATTATGAGCCTCAGTAATTTTCTTACAGGTAAATAGTCCCAAGCCTGTACTTAGTTCACCTGCAGTTGATGCAGCACTTGTTGTTGAAAATGGTTTGAAAAGTTTAGATTGTTCGTTGTCAGGAATGCCGATACCCGAATCCTTTACAGAAATTTTAGTTTTATTATTTTCATTTTCAATAGATATCTCAATTTTGGTATTTTGATGTGAGTATTTTATTGCATTAGATAAGAGGTTATTTAATACTTGCTCAATTCTATTACCATCAAAATTTAATTCGATATGATTCTCTGATGTACTCAAATTTATATCGATACTCTTCTTTTTTGCAAGATAAATACTGTTGTTCATATTTTTTTTAATGAAGCTTATAATATCGATGTTGTTCTTTTTTAATACTAGCTTACCAGCCTCGATCTTTGAGATATCCAATAAATC
>JAOZUV010000348.1 GCA_029938505.1 Bacteroidales bacterium
ATCCCAGACGGATTGGTGAGGTAAAAGTTGATTTTTATTTCCCTGCAAATAATTATACAGATAAAGAAATCCGAATGATTAAACATGCAGCTAAAACATGCCCCATAGCTCATAGTTTACATCCCGATTTAAAACAAAGCGTCAGCTTTAATTTTTAAATAATGATGAATAACAACATTAAAATAGGCTTAACAAATAAGGCAGAAAAACGGGTAAAACAAGAAGATTCTGCCACCGTTCACGGTTCAGGCTCAGTGGAAGTATTCGCCACTCCAGCCATGATTGCATTTATGGAACGCACAGCCATGCTTTGTGTAAGTGATTTTTTACCACAAGGATTTACTACCGTTGGCACTCATGTAGACATTACTCATAGTAAAGCTACACCCATTGGGATGATGATTTATTGTGAAGTAAAAGTTATAGAGTTTGATGGTAGAAAACTCGTTTTTAAAATTATTGCTAATGATGATGAAGGCAAGATTGGTTCGGGAACACATACCCGATTCATTATTGATGAGAAGAAATTTATGCTAAAGCTTCAAAATTAACTATTGGGCTTTTATCATTTTAAATGAGTGTTCGTCAATAGCTCTTTGAGTAGCCAATATCCCATCCAAGTGATCGTATTCATGCTGAATTAACTCAGAAAGATCGCCCTCTAAATGCCACTCTTGCTCATCCCAATTCAAATCTCTGAATTTAAGTTTTACACTTCGAGCTCGTTTTACTTTTATTAGCAAACCAGGGAAGCACAAACAATCGTCCCAAACTTCCATTTTTTCATCACTAAAATCATATAATTCGGGATTAATAATAAGCTGAGGTTTATCTATATGCATATAAATAAAGCGTTTTAGAAGTCCAATTTGAGCAGCAGCAACAGCCCTTCCGGCACCATATTTAGCCCGAAAATCCATCAATGCATTATGCATAATTTCAATACTGGGCTTAATCATCTCAAGCTCCTCCTTTATAATAGGAGCAGAAACCTTATACAAACGTGGGTCTCCCAAGGATAAAATATTTTTTAAACTTATCATTCCTTAGTTTTTGTGTCAATTATTATAGTTACCGGGCCATCATTTACCAATGTAACATCCATCATCGCACCAAATTCACCACTTTGAATTTCCCTTCCAATATCAAATTGAAGTTGCTTTTTAAATTGCTCATAAAGTGGGATGGCAATCTCCGGTCTTGCAGCATGAATATAGGAAGGCCGATTGCCTTTTTTGGTACTTGCATGCAATGTAAACTGACTCACAACAATGATTTCACCATTTATCTCAGCCACATTTTTATTCATTACACCAGCCTCATCATCAAAAATTCGAAGACGAGCTATTTTACCACTCAACCAATGGATATCTTCGCTATTATCTGCCTCTTCAATACCTAAAAGGACTAATAATCCTCGAAATATCTCAGCCGTTTTATTTCCCCCAATACTCACAGATGCTTCCGAAACTCGTTGTATAACTGCTCTCATTTTATTTAAAATTCAAATCTAATTTACAAAAATTGAGCGAGAATCAAGATATTAGACATTAGATAAAAAAATAAGAAAAAAATAATTGTTAATTTTGTATAAACACTTAAAAAATGACAAAATTAAGCGTAAACATAAATAAGATTGCTACCATTCGTAATGCAAGAGGTGGCAATTTCCCTAATGTATTAAAAGCGGCCGTTGATTGCGAACGATTTGGCTCCGAAGGTATAACTGTTCATCCCCGTCCGGATGAGCGACATATCACTTATCAAGATGCTCGCGACATCAAACCCACTATTGGAGTTGAATTTAATATTGAAGGAAATCCTGTCCAAAAATTTATTGATTTAGTGATAGAAGTTAAACCTCATCAGGTAACCCTTGTGCCAGATGCACCAGATGCCATCACTTCCAACGCTGGATGGGATACAATCAAATATGAATCTTTTTTGAAAGAAGTAATTAGTGAGTTCAAAAACAATGGAATTCGAACTTCAATTTTCATCAATGCCGATGAAAAGATGATTCGTAATGCAGTAAAAACAGGTGCTGATCGTATTGAGCTTTATACCGAAAGTTATGCCGATTTATTCCCAATAAATAAAGAGGAAGCAATTAAACCCTTTGTAAATGCAGCCATTGCTGCTAACGAAGTTGGATTAGGCATTAATGCAGGACATGATCTGGACTTACACAATCTGAAATATTTTGCTCAAAATATTCCTGGATTGCTGGAAGTTTCCATAGGTCATGCCTTAATTAGTGATGCTTTGTACTTAGGATTAGAAAACACAATTCAAATGTATTTGAGGGAGTTGAGAGTTTAGTCAACTCACTCTCTGAATTATAAGAACTTAGGCGAAAACTTGAATTCTCTTTAATAATTGTCTATTTTTGATGAATTAGGATCAAGTCGAATTTGATAAAACTGTAAAATGACAAGTTTTGGCGATTTCATAAAACACGAAAGAGAAAAAAGAGGTTGGACTCAGACTGATTTCGGAGCCAAATTAAGTGTGAATTCTACAAAAATTAGCAGGATTGAAAACAATAGAGATTTATTGAATTCAGCAAAACTTCAAAAGCTTGCTAAATTATTTGAAACTGATTTAGAAAAAATTAAGGAATTGTATTTTGGGGACAAATTTGCAAAAGAGGCATTAAAGAATGGATGTTCTGAAAATACTTTCATTGTAGCAGAAAAAGTATCTCATTATTATAAATCTAAAAATGAAAAGCAAGCTGAAATTGAATTTTAATAATCAATCATGCCACAAAAAAAACTAATAAAACAGTTAGGTTTTTATCCAAAGGAGAATACTTCTGGAATATTTCAAAAAAAATATTCAAAGTGTGACGACTATGCTATTGAAGTTGATTTTGAGAAAGAAAACTTAATTTTTGGTAATAAAATAATTGCAGAAAGCAAAACAACTCAAAATTTTTCGCAAGCCGAAAATTGGGTTGTATTGGAATGCGTTGATAGGCTACTCGAAAAAGGATACCAACCTCAAAATATTACATTAGAAAAAACGTGGAAATTAGGTCATCAGGGAAAAGGCAGACTTGATATTTTAGTTGCACGTAATGATGGCTCTACCTATTTGATGATTGAATGTAAAACATGGGGTACAGAGTTTGAAAAAGAGTTTAAAAACCTGAAAAAGAATGGAGGGCAACTTTTTTCCTATTTTCAACAAGATAAAGATGCAGATATAATCATGCTTTATGCTTCGGAATTGGACGGAAATAAAATAAAGTATAAAAATGA
>JAOZUV010000349.1 GCA_029938505.1 Bacteroidales bacterium
CTATGGTGCGTGGCGCATTTTGCGGCACGCTTTCCTGTCCCCCGAGGGACAGGAACCAGCACGAAAACCGTGCTATTTTTTTACCGACCTAAGCGCCATGCACTATGAGCCGTTGTTAGCGGTAGGCTTTTCATACTTCCATTTGAATATTATTACTTAATCGTCTTTCGCAAAATCTTCATATATGTCTGCTCACTTTCTCTATTATCCCATGCAGCTTTAATATGTTTGGTAAGAGCTGGAACATCCTTTGCAATAGTTGATTTCCATAAATTTTGGTTGTATTCATAAACTCTTAGCATATTATCAACGTCAAATATTTTACCTGTGTCTTTTGATTTAATTAATGCGACAGGCTTGTCTATTGCCATTCTCATTCCAAGTTCAAATAATACGTTTGGATTATGGTCTGTCAAATCAGCAATTACAATGTCTGCTTCTAATAAGTCATTTATAATTGTTGATTGGATAACGTCTGATCCTTGCTTGTCAGCAGTTTCTACATTAAATTCTGCGTCTATGCCTGCTGGAATTAATAAGCTAATTAATACTTCCTTGAAAAAACCCGAAGGCCTTTTTTCTCCTTTTTCGATAAAAGGCATTATTACAAATGCTTTTAATTTGCCCTTTGTTCCTTTCTTTGTTTCACCAACAGTTATTGAAGTAGGAGATTTTTTATTTTCAACATTATTTATATTCTCTAGAGGATTACCAGACTCAATATTAAGATCCTTGCAATTTTGACTATATATTTTTGAGAATTCTTCGTGTAAATCAGGGTGCAGGTTAAACTGATTCTCAAGAGTATTACTAAGATACTTCATCTCAGGGAGAGTACTTCCTTTATAATAATTAAGAACTTTCTTAAAGATATCAATTTTTAAAAAAGCTTCAATCTTTTTTTCTTTTTCGACTGTAGGATTTGGGGCATATACTATATCATGCCCTAAATCGGTAAGCTCAATTTGATTTGTTTTACTAGAACCAGATGTAAACCCAAAATCCCTTGAGGAAGCTGTATAATAATAAAATGTGTTTCCAACTCCAACACCTATAGCTTTAGAGATGTCTTTTGGTGTCCAAGCATTTCCTCCATTTAGTTCTTTTATTTTTTGAGCAATTACTAAACACTTTTCAAGTGTAATTTGAGGATAATTTCTCGTAGGTTTCTTAGCTTTTGTTATTTTCTTTGAAGTTTTTTTTCTAGTAGTTTTTTTCCTGACGGTTCTTTTTACAATTTTTTTAGCTGGAAGTCCATTAGTGTCACTTTCGGGTATTTTTTCTTTGTCTGTCATGATTGTTTTTTATGTTAAAAATTCTCATTTATCTTTGATTAGCTTACCGCTAACTAGTTTATATATTCATGTTTTATAAACGATATATACCCTATTTGCATGTATTGTTCAGGTTTTATGGTATTATCTATTTCAATACGAAATATAACAATTATTTCATTGCATTAATTTGGGGGAGCCAAGAATGTTAATTTCGGATTAAACTTAAAAAGAAAATGGGGAAAAAGCAAAGAAAAGATTGGCTAATTGCTTAATTGGCTAATCGTCTCATTGACTAATTTAATTATCGATTCAACATCAAAACCACACTCTTTATGCAGTTCTTCGAGGCTGCCATGTTCTACAAAACGATCGGGAATACCCAAACGTTTTAAATCGGCTTTGTAATTGTGATCTGCCATAAATTCTAATACAGCACTACCTAAGCCACCAACAATAGTTCCGTCTTCAATAGTAATAATTTTGGAATGATTTTTCAAGGCATCATGCAATAAACCTTCATCAATGGGTTTAAGGAATCGCATATCGTAATGCGAGATTTCGATGTTTTCTTTGGAGAGTTTTTCAGCAGCTTCAGTCACAAAATTACCCACATGTCCGATAGAAATGATAGCAATATTTTTTCCTTCCCTGAGCTTTTGGCCTTTACCAATTTCAAGTTTTTCAAAAGGGGTTTTCCATTCGGGCATTACACCACGACCACGAGGATAACGAATAGAAAAAGTTCTCATTCCATCCTGCTGAGCGGTGAACATCAAATTTCTTAATTCCTGCTCATTCATTGGAGCCGAAACAATCATATTGGGTATAGCACGGAAATAAGCCAAATCAAAAGCGCCGTGATGAGTAGCGCCATCTTCTCCAACCAATCCTCCCCTATCTAGGCAAAAAACTACGGATAAGTTTTGCAAAGCTACATCATGCACCACCTGATCGTAGGCTCGTTGCATAAAAGTGGAATAAATATTACAAAATGGAATCATCTCCTGAGTAGCTAAACCTGCAGAAAAAGTAACGGCATGTTGTTCGGCTATCCCAACATCAAACACCCGATCAGGCATTTTTTCCATCATCAAATTTAAAGAACAACCGCTGGGCATGGCAGGTGTAACACCTACAATTTTTTCATTTTGTTCAGCCAATTCAATAATAGTCCGACCAAAAACAGTTTGATATTTAGGAGCTAATTTTTCACTGCAATCAGATTTGATAATTTCTCCTGTTTTTCGATTAAAAGTTCCCGGAGCATGGTATTTTGTTTGATCGGCTTCGGCCAATTTAAAACCTTTGCCCTTTTTAGTAACTACATGCAGCAATTTTGGTCCCGGAATACGTTGCAAATCATGAAACAAATCAGCCAATCGTTTTACATCATTTCCATCTACAGGGCCAAAATAACGAAATCCATAAGATTCAAATAAATTACTTCTTCGTAAGATAGAACCTTTAATGGCACGATCAATTTGCTGAGCTATGCGTTGGTGATCAGGACCAATTTGGACGGTTACTTTTCCAAGTGCCTTCCAAACAAAATTTTTCAATTTATTATACGCTCGAGAAGTGACAATATGAGTCAAATAATCTTTCAGTGCTCCAACACTTTTATCGATGGAAATTCCATTATCGTTCAAAACGACTAATAAATTTGAGCGTGAAACACCCGCATTATTCAAGGCCTCCATAGCCATTCCACCAGTCATAGAACCATCGCCAATTACAGCAATGTGTTTACGATTATTAATCCCTTTCAGCTGAGCTGCCATAGCCATTCCCAAAGCTGCAGAAATAGAAGTTGAAGAATGCCCAACTCCAAAAGAATCGTATTCGCTCTCACTCATTTTTGGGAAACCGCTAATACCTTTATAAGTACGATTGGTATGGAATAAATCTTTACGTTCCGTTAAAATTTTATGCGCATAAGCTTGATGACCCACATCCCAAACTAATTTATCTTCAGGAG
>JAOZUV010000350.1 GCA_029938505.1 Bacteroidales bacterium
TAAGTGTTGACTCAGCTGCGTACAATTGAATAATCATATCCGAAATATTCATCCAGATTTCTTGTTCGTAAACAAACTTACGTTTGAATTTGTCAGAAGCAACACCTAAGATCATAAGAACTGCGTCTTTGAAATTTTGAACGTTTTCTTTACGCTCTTCGTAATAGCTTTTGATTTCGAATTTATGATCTGTTTCTTCGTTTAGTTTGTCAACAACAACTTTAGCTTGGTTGAATAAATCAATCTCACCTTTCATCGAACGTTTAAGAACAGTATCCACAATTAACAAACGATTGATTTCATTCGTTCCTTCGAAGATTCTGTTAATTCTGGAATCTCGATATCCACGATCAACAGGTGCTTCGGCAGAGAATCCCATACCTCCATAAATCTGTACCGATTCATCAACGATATAATCTAAGGCCTCAGAACCCAGTACCTTTATTAATGCACATTCGATAGCGAATTGAGCTGCACCTTTAATTTGTGCTTCGCCGTAAGGCATACCATCTGCAATATAAGCATCGATAGTATCATTTACATCTTTACTGGCTTTATAAACAGCAGATTCTGTAGCAAATGTTTGAATTACTTGCTCACCTAATTTACTACGGATAGCTCCGAAATTTGAAATAGGCTGAGTAAATTGCTTGCGCTCGTTTGAGTAATTAACACTTTGGCTAACAGTACGTTTGGCAGCACCAATTACAGTGGCTCCTAATTTAATACGACCAATATGTAAAATATTTAAAGCAATACGGAAACCTTCACCTCTTTTACCCAACATATTTTCAACAGGAACTTTCACATCATTATAGAAAATTTGGGTGGTAGAAGATCCTTTAATACCCATTTTCTTTTCTTCTGCATTAATGACTACGCCATCCCACGCTTTTTCAACAATAAAAGCACTTAAAACTCGGTCATTATCAATTTTAGCAAATACTGTTTGAACATCTGCAAATCCACCATTGGTGATCCACATTTTTGCTCCATTAAGAATATAATGTTTACCATCTTCAGAAAGAACAGCTTTGGTTGTTCCAGAATTTGCATCTGATCCAGCCCCTGGCTCCGTTAAGCAATAGGCTGCTTTTAATTCGCCACTTGCAAATTGAGGGATATATTTTTGTTTTTGTTCTTCATTTCCATAATAAAGGATTGGTAAAGTACCAATACCTGTATGACACATAAATGCAACGGAGAATGAGTTGGCTGCACCCATGGCTTCGTTAGCTCTCATATTAGTGAGGAAATTTTGGTTGAATCCTTCATATTCTTCAGGAACTGAAATTCCTAAAAGCCCTAATTCACCAGCTTTTGATACAAGAGTAGCCATTAAATCCTTTTCTTGAGAATCAATGCGATCAAGATTTGGATATATTTCTGCTTCTAGAAAGTCTTCACAAGTTTGAACAATCATTTGTTGTTCTTCATCAAATTCTTCCGGAATAAAAATGTTTTCCGCTTTTGTTTCTTTTAGTAAAAATTCACCACCTTTTATTAGTTGATCTTTTTCCATTTTAAATTCTTTTTAATTGAAATTCAAAAATTACAGGTCATTTTTATGAGCGGCAAATATAAAAATAACCCTAAAAGAAACAAAATTAAGGCTATGACTTATATCATAGACTGAGTTATTTAGAAGGCTGGTTTAAATAAGATAGAAGGGAAGATAAAAAGCTCCGAATTTAATTCGGAGCTTTTTATTATGTATTATTTATTCAATCGTTTTTGCGTTTTTTTAGCAGCAAGTTTTGGCTTTGTAATTTTAATCTTCATCTCTTGCAATTTAGTATTGAAATCTACATTAATGATGTCGCCTTCAGTCATTTTAATTTTTATGATTTCTTCAGCTAATTCATCTTCAATATACTTTTGGATGGCTCGTTTAAGTGGTCTGGCACCGTATTGCTGATCCCATCCTTTCTCAACAATATAATCTTTGGCTTTAGCTGTTACTTTCATACTATAACCAAGGTCATGAACTCTACCAAATAAATGTTTAAGCTCAATATCAATAATTTTATGGATTTCATCGCGCCCAAGTGGCTCAAAAATAACCACATCGTCAATACGATTTAAAAACTCAGGAGCAAAAGCTTTTTTAAGTGCATTTTCTAAAACACCTGTTGTATAAGACGATTTTGATGATTTCTTTGCATTGGTTGAAAAACCAACACCTTGTCCAAAATCCTTCAATTGACGTGAGCCAATATTTGATGTCATGATAACAATTGTATTTTTAAAATCGACTTTGCGACCTAAACTATCTGTTAATATGCCATCATCTAATACTTGTAATAATAAATGGAATACATCTGGATGAGCTTTTTCTATCTCATCCAGAAGAACAATGGAGTAGGGTTTGCGCCTTATTTTTTCAGTCAGTTGCCCACCTTCCTCATAGCCAACATAGCCAGGAGGAGCTCCAACCAATCTGGATACTGCAAATTTTTCCATATACTCACTCATATCTATTCGAATAAGAGCATCTTCTGTATCAAATAAATATTTTGAAAGGACTTTAGCTAAATATGTTTTACCAACACCAGTAGGTCCTAAGAAAATAAATGAACCAATAGGTTTGTTTGGATCCTTTAAACCAGCGCGGTTACGACGAATGGCTTTGACTACCTTTTTAATGGCCTCATTTTGACCAATTACAGAATGTTCAAGTTCATCTTCCATTGAGATTAAACGATCACCTTCATTTTGTGCAATCCGTTGAACAGGGACTCCTGTCATCATAGCTATCACTTCAGCAACATTATCTTCAGAAACTATTTCGCGATGAATTTTAGCATCTTCTTCCCATTTCTTTTTGGCAACGTCTAGCTGCGATTGTAATTTTTTCTCATGATCTCTGAATTGAGCAGCCTCTTCAAATTTCTGACTTTGTATTGCTGTTGTTTTCTTCTGCTTAGTTTCTTCAATCTGGTTTTCAACATTGATGATTTCAACAGGAACATGAATGTTAGTGATATGTACTCTTGATCCAGCTTCGTCTAGAGCATCAATGGCTTTATCTGGAAGATATCGATCGCTCATATAACGATTAGTGAGACTAACACAAGCACTAATAGCATCAGGAGTGTATTTTACCAAATGATGATCTTCATATTTTTCTTTGATATTATTTAGTATTTCTATTGTTTCATCAGGACTGGTAGGATCCACAATTATTTTTTGGAAACGACGTTCTAATGCACCATCTTTTTCAATATATTGACGGTATTCATC
>JAOZUV010000351.1 GCA_029938505.1 Bacteroidales bacterium
AGAAGAATGAAATTTTTCGTCTATTGGTAGCCCACAATTTAATCCGCCATCTTTAGAATAAAATTGTGCGATAACATTGTTTATTGCAGGATGCATCCTGTATTGAGTGTCAAATGTGCCTTTTATACTTGTATCAATATTTTCAAAAAGATTTTCGAATTGTGATTTGTCAAACTCTTGTCGTGATAGAGTTTTAGCCAATCTATTTTCGCCAATAGAAATCAATGTTTCCTTAATTTCATTACCATCAACCAACGGAGGCAATTGTCTGTGGTCTCCCACAATAATTGCTTTTTTTCCATAAATTACTGGCAAAGCTAATTCTGGAGGGGTGGCTTTACTTGCCTCATCCATTATTATTGTATCAAAGCTGATTTTAACTTTATTACATTCTTGCCAACTTATTTGCGGTTTATAATGTTTCCGTGAAAAGATACTTAAATAGGAATGAAAAAATGAAGTATATCTTTTTTCAGAGTTTAGTTTACCAATTGAACTTCCTGTTGCTCCAATAATATTTGCATTCTCAATATACTTTTCAATAAATAATTCTTTTGTGCTAACAGCAGGGTTTAGCAAAAAATCTTTCCATTGCAGAAGTGAAAAGTTTATATCTTCATTTTCATTTAACTTAACTCGTTTAACTATATTATTAACCCAATGAGAAACAGCATTAGAGTCTTCTGTTTCAATAGTTTTCCATTCCTCAATTGCTGATACCGAATAGAACCGTCCTTCGGATTCTAATTTGTCAACACTCCCAAATCTAATTGGTTTGACAATGTTATGTTTATTGTTTTTTAAGCGGTCAATCGCATTATCGACGGCAAGATTTGTTTCTGAAGTTAGCAGTATTTTTTCTTTTTGATTTCGGAGTACATGGTGCCAAATTATTTCAGCTATTGCTGTTGATTTCCCTGTCCCAGGAGGCCCTTGAATTAGTGCAAGTTCTTCTGCATGTAAGGATTTATATACAGCTTGTTTTTGAGAAATATTAAGTTGTTTTGAAAAAATATTGCTTTCAAAATCATTCCACTCTTGACTATTCGTATTCATCAAATAATCAATATCTTCAATCTTTTTCGCCTTTGAAGAATCAAACAGAAATATTTTTACGTTATCATTAGGCAGCTTTTCTTTTGATTCAAGTAAGTTTATTGTATTTGATAACCTAATTATCTTATCTTTCTCTCCTTTTAAATCTGGAAATATTGCTTTGATTTCATTCATTGCAATATTATCTTCAACTTCTTGAAGTTTATCATCTTCAATAAAAAATTCTAAATTAGGATAATCAACCTTTTGTAATTTGCCTAAATAGTGCTTTTCATCCCTGTTTCCGAAATAGAACTCCTCTCGTCTTAATTTTGATAGTTTCTCTTCTTCCAATTCGACTTTTAAATCAAAATTTTCCTCACATATATATTTCTCTTGAAATGTATCGAAAATAGAAAAATCAAAATTTTCGAAGTTAATCATAGAGTTTAATTTATCTTGGAGTATATCACGTATGAAATTTTTATTCCCTGCTTTGTAAAATCGCCTAAAAACAAGTTTTGCCCCATTTGCAATTAATTTTGTTGAAATATTAGGGAGTTCTTTGTTTATGTCTTTTTGAAGCTCATGTAATCCAGAATCAAATTTCAAATTATACTTATATTTATGTTCATCACCTCTATTGTGAAAATCAAGATAATAGAGCGATTTTAGGAAGTTTGTTTTTTCTTGTAAATCATCATGATTTTCAAAATCAAATGAAATAGTATGCTTTGTATTACTAATTTGGTACTTATCACCATGTACTTCGGTATATAACTTTTCCCAAAAAACAGATTCGTCTTTTGATAATTTTTCACTTCCCTCATCAAGTCTTCTAATATTATATCGGTATAATGTTTTAAAATAGAAATTAAATAAACAATTAGGGAATAAGGTTTTAAACAGTTTTTTCAATCTGTTAGATTCAATATTTAAATCGCTGTCCTTTTCATCGAAGAAACTATTTTTATAAAAAACCTGAAACTTGTTTTCTTTATATTTTGGAAGTTTTATTCCTTTTTCTTTAAGCAAATTTATTTTTTCAATAATATCAGTACAATCATTAAATTCAAAGATTAATTCATAACCTTTTTTCTCTAAATCAAAATATTTATTAAATAAGGATAGAATAGGCTGATGTAATTCTCCATTTACATAAATTGTATGCCTTTCGTCTTGATGAATATTTATATTTTTATAATACGCTGAAATTAAATAACAGATAGAAGGCTTAATCTGAAATACAGCACCAGCTTTGTTTTCAAAATTTATATCCGCAATTTCATCACAGGATTCTTTTTCTTTTGTCGTTAAAAAAATAAGTCCATCTCTTTTGAAAGAGTATGATGTTGGTAGTTTCCCAATTACTTCTTCCAATTTTGAGGTAACATCATTTAATGCAATTATTTCTCCTTCGATTACAGGATGTTCATTAAATTCTATGTAATAATTTTGAGCATCTTCTTTTAATCTTGTGAGTTTTTCTTGTGGAATATTTTCAGTGATTGTTAAGTCTTGTAAAATATGATTTTTGGAGAAATCAAAATTTTCAATTTTAAAAATACTTTCAATATCAGACTTGAATATTTTTTTGAAAATTTCTTGGTCAACTGTTACTTTTATTTTATTGCCTATTATTTGTGGACTTTCATAATTGTTTATAGCAATTGGTAATGATTTATGCACTAAAATTTTCTCTTGTGCTAATATATATTTTCCCCAAATATCCTTCTGTCTCATATTCTACACTTTGTGGGTTGGCTAAGATTGCACTCTTTTGCAAATTTTGGTTGTGGGCAGGCTTGTGCGATTTGCAAATGTGTGCAATGTGCGTAGGCTTCTTTTTTTTGTGGGTCGGCAAAAACAAAATTATTTATGTAAGTCAATTTTTCAATTATATGTTTTAATTCTCGTTTCAATATTTTCAATTTATGTTCTACTGTTTCTCTTTCTTTGCCTTGCAGGTAACACCTCGCTAAACGCAACCAGTTGTGTTTATTTCAGCCTTAGGCATAACTCGCAAAGTTTGCCAAAGTGCTGACATTGAGAGGCATAATCGTTTATTGTCGCTTACCATCGGTTAGTGTTAGTGTTAGTGTTAGTTTTTTGGTTAAAAATCAGATGCTTTAAGAAATCAAATATAAACATTTAATTCGTATATCAAAATATTTATTTAACAACATTTAAATG
>JAOZUV010000352.1 GCA_029938505.1 Bacteroidales bacterium
AATGGGAAGAATTTTGTATTTGTTGATTTTAACCCAATGGCCGAAAAAATTGAGCGAATATCTAAAGATAAAGTAATTGGTAAAAAAGTAAGCGAAGTTTTTCCGGGGATAGAGGAGTTTGGACTTTTTAAAGTTTTTCAGAATGTATGGAAAACCGGAAACCCGGAACATTTCCCGGTTTCAGTTTATCAGGACGATAGGATACAGGGGTACAGAGAGAATTATATTTATAAATTATCGTCGGGAGAAATAGTTGCTGTTTATCAGGATTTGACTGAGCGTAAGCAGGCGGAAGATAAGTTGGTTCAAAGTTTGAAACGTGAAAAAGTTCAAGCTGACATTGTTCGCACAACGCCGGTTGCAATTGCATTTGGTTACTCCGATGGAAGTTTGGAAAATTGCAATCAGGCTTTTTCTGATTTAACAGGTTATTCTAAAACAGAATTGCAAAGAATAAATTGGAACAAAGAACTAACCCCTTCAAAATGGGAGGATATTGAGGCTGAAGAACTTAAAAAGTTAAGTCCTGAAAACAATAATATTAAATACGAAAAAGAATACATTCATAAAGAAGGAAAAATAATTCCTATAGAATTAATGGTTACTGCAAAATTCGATGATGATAAAAATTTATTACACTTTCTCGGTTTTATAACAGATATAACAGAACGAAAGCAAGCTGAAGAAGAGATAAAGAAATACCAAGAAAATTTGGAAGAGCTTGTAAAAGAGAGAACCAAAGAATTGGAAGAAAAAAATAAAAAACTAGATGATGCAATGAAAGTATTTGTGGGCAGAGAGCTTACTATTAGAAATTTACAAAATAGAATTAAAGCATTGGGAGGGAAGTAATGTTGAAAGTTTTAGAGCTAGGAGTTCCTGTCATCTCGACCCTGCCTGCGGCAGGCAGGCAAAGGGAGAGATCTCTCAGTCGTTCCTTCTTCGAGATGACAATAACTGGAGGGAGAAATTTCTCTCCCGATAACCGCCTTCGCTTTGCTTTGGACGGTTAAGAATCGGAATCGAGATGACAATAAATTAAGTGAAGTTAATAGGAGCTAACTTAGAAATAACGAATGTAAAGCAAAGCAGATAACAAAGAGCAAGCATTGAAAGTAAATGAATTATACAAAACAGCAAACAAATGAAACGATTATTATTTAAAAGCATCCGACACCGTTTAACCTTTTGGTTTCTTACTTTATCATTACTTCCTTTAATTGTTGGGATTATGATAACATTTAATCAAGAAAAACGATTAATGGAACAAGAAACTTTTAATAAGTTAACGGCTATTCGTGATTTAAAAGTACAGAAATTAGAAGGATGGCTGGATGAAAGAATGGGAGATATACAAGTAATGGCCGGAGATTTTGAAATCAGAGGCCTTGAAAGTATTTTTGGAAAAGAATTGAAATCAGCCGGAGAGCTTAAAAAAATTGAAATTGCCAAAGAACTCTTGAAAAGATATTTGAGGAGTTACAATGATTATGAAGAAATATTTATTGTGGGAGCCAATACCGGATTAGTTGAGCTTTCAAGCAAAATAGATTTTGAGGGTGGTAATAAATCTCAGGATCCATATTTCACGGTTCCATTAGAAAGCGGTGAAATGTATATAAAAGATATTTATTATTCAAATATTTTGAATAGTGCGCAAATGACCATTTCTTTACCCATTTATTGTTTAGAACACAACACACATATTATTGGAGTTTTAGTGGTTCGAATAAACCTCGAAAGCTCACTTTATAATTTGCTATCTAACAGGGTTGGCTTAGGTGAAACCGGCGAAACCCTTATTGTGAATAAAGATGTGGTGGCTTTGAATGAATTGCGTTGGTTTGAGAATGCCCAACTTAATCTTAAGGTAAATGCAGTTCCTGCTATTAGAGCAGCTCGTGGAGAAACAGGGATTACCAAAGCCATTGCATATAACGGAAAAGAAATGCTGGCTGCTTATACCTATATTCCACAAACAAAATGGGGCTTTGTTGCTAAGCAGGATATGTATGAATTGAATGCGCCGATCCGTGTCTTGATGAGAAGTTTTGCTGTGCTGTTTATTATTTCTGCTATTGTAATTATTATAATTGTGCTTTGGGTAATCAAAAGAATCTCAAAACCTATTGTAGATATGAATATTACTACTCAAAAAATTAAGAGTGGTGATTATACAGCAAGAACCATTGTAAATTCCAGAGATGAGCTGGCTTCACTGGCAGATTCTATTAATGAAATGATAGCCTCAATTGAATCGCGAAATACTACTCAAAAAGGTGTTTCAGATATTTCCGAAACAATGATAGCTCAGTCATCTATGCGGGAGTTTGCTTCAGAATTACTTAAGCAATTGATGGGGACTTGTGGAGCCAATATGAGTACATTTTACATCCTGAATGAAGCGACATCGCAATATGAACATTATGCATCTGTGGGTGCCAATGAAGAATTATTGAAATCTTTTAATGCAGAAAATCCCGAGGGAGAAATAGGTAATGTACTTTCGAAAAAAAGTATTTATTATTTGCGTGATATTCCTGAAAATACAATCTTCAACTTCAAAACTACTGCTGGAGATGCAATACCTAAAGAAATCATAAGTATTCCAATATTGGTTGAAAATACTGTAGTGGCACTTATTTCATTGGTAAATATTCAAAAGTTCAGTAAAGAATGTTATGATGTCCTCAAACAATCTTGGATGGCAATAAATACTGCATATTCAAATTTAATGGCTAGTGAGAGAACCCGGATTTTTGCAGAACAACTCGCTGATTCAAATCAGAGATTAGAAGCTCAAACCGAAGAGTTACAGGATCAGGCTGAAGAGATGCAAGAACAAACCGAAGAATTGCAGGAACAAAATATGGAGCTCGATGCACAAAAAAAACAGGTAGAATCAGCTAATAAATTGAAAAGTGAATTTCTATCGAATATGAGTCACGAACTCAGAACCCCGCTAAATTCTATTATGGCACTCTCTCGCGTATTAATTATGCAGTCTGAAAACAAATTTACTGAGGAGGAAAATTCCTATCTCGAAATTATTGAACGCAATGGAAAACGCCTCTTATCGTTAATAAATGACATTCTTGACCTGTCGAAAATTGAGGCTGGAAGAATGGAGCTTTTACCTGAATTTATTTCTATAGGTGCTCTTTTGCAGCTTGTAAAAGAGAATATGCAAGCCTTGTGTGAGCAAAAAAACTTGACTTT
>JAOZUV010000353.1:0-2972 GCA_029938505.1 Bacteroidales bacterium
AATCAGAAATGATTAGTGATGGAGAATCTGTTAATCTTGGTGTTTTATGGTCGAATAAAAGCGACAAATTTGCTTTTACATCTACCCGAAGAAACAAGAAAGATTTTGATATTTATGTGTCTAATATTGCATCACCTAATAAAGCTTCACTTAAAATTTCTCAAGGGAACGGACAATGGATGACTGCTGATTGGTCGCCCAATGATGATAAGCTTATTGTTATTCAATTTTTATCCAGTACAAAATCTAATTCATATGTTTTTGATTTAAATAAAAATGCATTGGTACAAATTAATGATCCCAAAAGCAAAAGTATTTTCTCTGCTCTAGCATGGGGAGATACTGAAAACCATATTTATGCACTAACAAATGAAGGCAAGGAATTTAAAACTTTAGTTCAGTATAATCTCAAATCTAAAAAATACAATTATATCACAGCGGATATTCCTGCAGATGTTGTTGATTTTGTCATAAATAATTCAAAAACAAAAGCTGCTTTTACTGTCAATAAAAATGGATTTAGTCAATTATATTTGTTAGATACTAAAACAAATAAGTTTGAAAAAATTCCTAATTTACCAATTGGTCAAATTAATACGATTAAATTTCATCCTATTAAAAACCTATTGGCTGTGGAAATGAATACGATTGAGACACCTGGCGATATTTATACTATTGATTTGAATAAATTTGATAAAACTAGATGGACGTATAGTGAAGTTGGAGGTTTAAATACAGATGATTTCCCAAAACCAGAGCTTATTCAATATGAAACATTTGATGAAGTTGATGGAAAAAGAAGACTGATACCTGCTTTTCTTTATAAACCAAAAAATGCTAGTTATCCACTTCCTGTCATGCTATTTATTCATGGTGGACCAGAAAGTCAGCATTTGCCAAGTTTTTCGGCAGATATCCCGTATTTAACCAATGAATTAGGTATTGCTGTAATTGCTCCAAACGTTCGAGGTTCTTCGGGGTATGGAAAAACATATCAAGAATTGGATAATGGTTTTAAAAGAGAGGATTCTGTTAAAGACATTGGTATGTTGTTAGAGTGGATAGAAAAAAATCCTGAATTAGATGCTGATAGAGTGGGGGTGCTTGGAGGATCGTATGGTGGGTACATGGTCTTATCATCTATGTTTAATTATAGTGATAAAATAAAATGTGGGGTAGATGTAGTTGGAATTAGCAATTTTGTATCATTCTTAGAAAGCACAAAGGAATACCGAAGAGATTTAAGACGAGTAGAATATGGTGATGAAAGATCCCCTGAAATGAGAGCCTTTCTTAAAAAAATATCCCCTACCACGAATGTTGATAAAATTAAAAGCCCACTGTTTATTATTCAGGGTGCAAATGATCCACGAGTTCCTGCTTCCGAATCCGAACAAATGGTAAAAGCCATCAGAGAAAATGATGGTGTGGTATGGTATATGTTAGCGAAAGATGAAGGTCATGGTTTTCGAAAAAAGGAAAACGTAATTATGATGTCAGAAGCTATTCTTTTGTTTTTGGATAAAAACTTATTAAATAAAAAATAATGCTATGAAAAATCTTAAAAAAACAATTTTAATTTTATTAGTTCTGTTAATGTATAGTCCAGTGTTTTGCCAAAAGGATGCATTAAAAATATTTGACCCTTTTATCGGTCACAAATGGACTGGTCATTATGTGAATTCTGAAGATTCTGCTTTAGTTCATTATATTTCTTGGGAGTATGATTTGAACGAGAATTACGTTAAACAAGTAAAAGATGTTCCAGAAATTAATTTTAAAATGGAAACCTATTTCTATTGGGATTATGAACTGAAACAAATTTCGTCGATAACCTTTGTAAATAAAGCAATGTTATCGAAGGGAAGTATTGAAATGGCAGATAATAAATTAGTTCATAATTATAAATTATTCTTTTCTCAAGGTTATAGCCAGTCAAAACAAACCCTTGAGATAAACGATTCAAATAAACTTATCGATTATTTTTATAGACAGAGATCTGGCGAATGGACTCAAGGGCATCATATTGAATATAAATAAATCTAATCAAGTTACATGCTATCAATGTGTTAAGGATTTAAGAAATGACAAAAATTAAAAAGGTTCAGCGATACATTTCAGTAATTATTTTATTACTTATTTTATTTGGGTGTGGAATTCCGAAACAGGATGATTTTACTCAAACTATTGATAGTATTGATGAGTCAGTTCCCGAATTATTGAATAAATATAAAACAAGTGGAGCCGCCCTTGCCTTGATTCATGATGGGGAGATTATTTGGAAAAACGCCTATGGTTTTGCCGATAAAGAGAAGCAAATTAAAATTACACAGAATACTGTTTTTCAGGCAGCTTCAATATCTAAACCAGTTACGGCTTGGGCAGTCATGAAATTGGTTGAAGAAGATAAATTAGATTTGGACGCATCTGTTGAAGATTACTTAAGTCGTTGGAATTTTCCACCCACTGAATTTGACACCAAAGCTGTTACTGTTCGTAGGGTGTTAAGTCATACAGCAGGGCTATCTTTAGGTGGGTTCCGCGGTATACACCCAAATCAACCTATACCTTCTCTAGAAGAAGCCCTATCTGGTAATAACAGTGGTAATAATACGGTGGTTCGTATCGTCAAAGAACCCGGTTCTGAGCTTGATTATTCAGGTGGTGGTTATATGTTGTTATCGTTATTGGTTGAAGAAGTAACTGGAGAATTATTTGAAGATTATATACAAAGAGAAATACTTCAACCTTTGGGAATGCTAAATAGTAGTTATATGTGGACTGAATCCATAAAATTATTAACAGCCAAAGGCTATGCTAGAAATGGGCAAGCTCATCCAAATTATTTATTTGCCGGAAAAGGAGCAGCTAGTTTATACACAACCGCAGAAGATTTGGCGAAATGGGTTGCAGCATCAATGCCAGGAAAAAAGGGGGAAGAATACAAGTATTTTATAAGTCAAAATATTCCG
>JAOZUV010000353.1:2982-3213 GCA_029938505.1 Bacteroidales bacterium
AGCTGTAGGAAGGGGTGTTCTTAAACCAGAAACCATTAAATTAATGTATACTCCTGTTACAAAAACAAAGGGTGATATCAGCCTTTTTTATGATAATATGGGTTTAGGATATTATCAGGACGATATTAATATGATTTCGCACACAGGTTCAAATAGAGGATGGAGAAATATTTTTGCCTTTTTACCTGAAACAGGTGATGGTTTGGTTGTGTTAACAAATAGTGAACGAGG
>JAOZUV010000354.1 GCA_029938505.1 Bacteroidales bacterium
CTATTGCAACAAAATTCATATTCGATTTTTAAATATTATCAAAATCGAATATATGAATTATTCCCCATCATAAAAAGCTAAAAAGAAGCATTGTTTTGTATCCCCATCCAATGAAGTGCCTTGATAAAAGCCAGTAAATCGATAGTATGACCGCCATCAAATAAATATTGTTCCACCTCATATTTGTATTTTTTCAATGTTCTCTTTGCCTGTACTGCATTTTTGTAGGTATAAGGATCATCTTTCCCATGAGCAATATAAACTCTCAATTTATTTCCATTCTCAACATCTTCATCCGATAAAAACCAAGGGTGTTTTTGCGTATTAGGCATATGAGCTCCAAAACAAATAATTCCTTCAAACTCATCCGGATTTTTAATTCCAGCAGCATAAGCATGGGCACCGCCCTGTGAGAATCCTAAAATATACGATTTGTCAATTTTATAATTTTCAGCCATCTGTTTTTTCACATTGACAATAAATTCTGCACTCAAATGGTCTGATCTTTTATATAAATCCAAATTTGGAACCTTAATATCCCATGAATAACTATTATACTGTATATAACTATTGGGGTAGGCAGAATAGGGTCCCTCAGGTATAACAAAAATAAAAGAGTGTGTTTTTAACAAGCTCCAAAGTTGTGTATATCCTTCGGTTGACCCACCAAACCCATGCATACCAATCAATAATGGATAGCTTTTGCTTGCATCATAATTTTCGGGTAAAAAAAGTCGACACTTCATCAATTTCTCGGCTTTAACATAAATATTTTCACCCAAAACTTCTCCAGCTTTCAAAATAGCCTCATATGATTCTGAAAACTCAGGTTTATTAAGTAATAACTGAAAGACTTTTTCATCCCGAATTTGTGAAAAATTATTGAACCCATGATTTACAGCCATAATCAAAAAATTAGCTGCATAAAGTTCTTCACCTAAAGCTGCATAACATTTTGCAAGACTATATAATGAAACAACATCATCAGCATTATGCTTAATAGCATACAAAAAGAAACTCGCGGCTTTTTTATAATCCATCTCTTCCATAGCAATAGCAGCTTGAAGGCTAATATCCGTCAGATCGAATGTAGCAATCTCATCTACATTAAATGTGAGAGGATTAACAGTTAAAACTTCGGCATACTTTGAATCAATACTTTCAGTTTCCTGAGCGTTTACTATTGTAAAACTCAAGCTGAGAATCAAGCTGAGAATCAACATTTTTTTAATGTCTTTCATAACAAATTTTATTTAAAAGAATGATACTAATTAAAACATTTCGTGTATAAATAGTAAGATGGATAACACCAGCAAAAACCCTATTTTAATTTATTTTCAAGTTAATGGTTAAACCCCTGCAATTTACATTCGGTGTACTCGCAAGCTCGGTTCATTACAGCTATTTTTTATATCTTGCTCAGCATTCAGATGAACTTATAAATTAGGTAAAAGGTGAGTCATCATTATTAATATCATTTACACAAGAAACATTAAAATACCTCATGGAAGAAATTAAACCTATTACAATGCTAGGAACTCATCAAAGATTCCTCACTCATCTTGAATCTGAACCTATTTCTAAAAAATCGAAAATATTAGATATTGGAGCTGGTCATGGTGCTTTTTCGAAAAAACTCCACGAAAAAGGTTTTGATGTTTCGGCCTGTGATTTTTTCCCTGAGCATTTCTATTTCAAAGAAATCGAATGTAAAAAAGTGGATGTTACCCAAAAATTTCCATATGATGACAACAGCTTTGATGCTGCTATCGCCATTGAAGTAAGTGAACATATTAACGATCATGAGGTTTTCTTTAAAGAGATAAGTCGAATACTAAAACCTGAAGCGAAATTATATATAACGACACCCAATATTTTATCACTAAAATCAAGGATTCGATTTTTATTTAGTGGATTCTTTTACAGTTTCAATCCCTTGGAAATAAAAAATTACGATGGCCTGCAACATGTATCTTCCCTCACCCTTAATCAGTATGATTATGTAGCTATTAAAAATGGATTCCTAAATGCAACAGTAAGCATCGATAAGAAGCAAAGTACATCACAATGGTTGATGCCATTTTAGGGTTAATTTCATTTATAATTATTGGAATATTTCATCCAGTGGTGATAAAATTAGAATATTATCTTGGTGAAAAAACTGGTGGATACTGGCTGTACCAGGCTTACTCATCGTAATTTTATCTCTTTTTATGAATGAAATAGCATCAATCTTATTAGATGTATTTGGATTTTCATTGTTTTGGAGTGCCCACGAAATGCTTAAACAACACGATAGAGTTATAAGTGGTCAGGCTAAACGAAATCCTAATCGGAAATATTAATATGGGATTCGAATTATTTGGACATACGCTTAATGCCAGTGGATTGATAGTAGGAGCAGCTTTTTTTATGATAAATATTATATTTTCGTCTATAGTGGCTATGCTTGGTTTTACTTACCTTTGGGGCATTAACGAAGTAATTGAACAGGAAGAATGGGTAAAAAAGGGTTGGTTCCCAATGAACCCAAAACGTAAATAAATATGTTTGAAGGTATTATAAATCTGCAACTTCCATTTATGCTGATTTCATCAGGGGTTTCCTCTGTGCTATACCTGATATTTCTATTTTTCAATATGGGTCATCCTAAGCCCGAAGAAATGGCTCAGGATAATCACCAAATTACCATTGAAGAAAGTAGCAAAACCATAGCTGATGTTTCTGATGATTTTCAATACAAGGATTATTTTTCTCAAAAAAACAAACAAAACAAACAAAGCTTACAGGTCGATGATAGTTTTAGTTTGCGCTTAACACAATTTCGACATTGTAAATTTAAACATACTTACTCCATTCAATTTGCAGGAGCAAGTTTTTCACGTCCACCCCCTGCCCTTGCTTAATAAATCAACGCATTTTTTTGAAGTGAATTTTACACCAAAGCCATTGCCAAATATGGTACCAATTCTGAAGATAGGCGAAAAAGCATTGCTAAAATTGAAAATAAATTCAAAAATTTTTACCTTGCAGGGAGTATGCGTAACGGAGTTGGAATTACCGATAGAGTAAAACAAGCATCAGATATTGCAAAACAAATAATTAACAATAATGCGTAAACCTGCAGCCCCAAAATACATTTTACTTTTACTTTCAGGTTTATTATGGGCTTTTGCAGGAAGCATGCTTTTATATTTTGCTTA
>JAOZUV010000355.1 GCA_029938505.1 Bacteroidales bacterium
AATTACTTTTGCAAAATATCCTATATTGTCTCTCTCTACAATTATTTTCATATTTATATGATAGTCTTTAATTATTCTTTTTGTCAAATTTAAATATATTAGTGCTAAAGCAAAGTGATTAAAAAAATAACCTTAATTTATACCCTCCAACAAAACCCAAGAATCATTAGCAACACTCGGAGCAGTACCAGCACTTCCTGCTTGTGAACATAAAATTTCCAAATAATCATTATCTAAATTAGTTTCAAATATAAAAGTAGTTGAATTTGTAGCATATTTATCACTAGTATTACGAGCATAAGTATAAGAAGCAGAAGGTATAATAAAGGTTGAGCCATTGACTCTAGCTTGGCATTTTATATTTCGACGACTATTATCAGTATCTTCATAAGATATGTTATAAGAAACCCTATACCAACCAACAGTTTCTAAAATTATTCTAGAATTATCAACACTATTATCATGAATTATGCCAGTATCCTTACGAGTTTCTGCATCCCAAGGAATAGATATAGGCGTTGCTTGATTAATATCTAATCCACCAGTTGAATCATAAAATTGTCCAATAACACTCGCTACAGGTCCACCTGTACCACCACCTAATTCATTCCAGACAGCAGTACTACTACTATTATTAGTATTAACATAAATTGTATAATTACTTGTATTTATCCAAATCGTCCCCAGATCATAACCAGCGTCAATATCATCATTCACAGTAGGAGCAGAATTAGTCGTATGAACAGCTGCTTCTCTAGTTGTACCAGTACCATTATCAGCTAAATTATTATTTACATTAATAAATTTATTTCCCCGAATAAAATTTCTATCAGTTGTAGAATTCAAAATATTAAAACCTGTATTCCATGAATTTGTACCACCAACAATTGTATTACTGGTAAATAAATTATCATCAACTTCGCCTTGAATATAAAAAGCCGAAGTAGTTAAATTAGAAGCACCTCTGACAATATTACTCTGAAAAATATTTCGACTAATATTAGTATTATTTGTACTACCAATCACAAAAGCATACAAAAAACCAATTCCACCATCAGCTGTACCATCAATAGTAGTTGAAGTAATAATTGAATCGGCAACTTCTTTTAAGGAACCTGTATCAATATTATCCACTACAAATCCATAAGAACCACTAGATAAAGATCTACTAATTACGTTAGAAGCCATATTAACTCTATTGGAATTTCCCAAAAATAAACCATAAGAAGTACTTCCACCTGCACCCATTCTAGAAAATCTATTATTAAAAAGAGAACTATCATCAACTCCAATAAAAACAGCCACAGTTTCACGTACATAATCTATATTATTACCTTCTACTAAAGCATTTATAATTTTTTGTCCATTCATCCAAATTCCTTGATAACCATAATCACTACCTCCAGTTAAATGAATCCCATCTGTAAAATAATTACCAGTCCCATTACCAAAAACTCGACAATTTTTGATAACTGGTCTAACTAAATTATCATTTACTCCATCCAAAAATTGAATTCCTATCCTAGCAGTATCACCAGTTCCACCTGCTCCTGAAATTTTTTGAACAGTTAAATTATAAAGCTGAATATCTTCTCCGCCAGATGCTCTGACACCATGAATATTTGATCCTGAAACTTCGACTTTTAAATCTTTAATAACCACACCATTTACAGGATTAGTACCATCAGCAGAACCAATTTGAATCGCAGCTATAGTATCTGAAGTATCAGCAAATCCTGAAGCTCTAATAATAGAAGCATCTCCATATCCAATCATTTCAATACTATTATTATTAATAATAATAGGTTCATTTATATTATGTATGCCTGGCAAAAAAGTCATAAAACCACCATTTGGCAAACTATTTATAGCTCCTTGAATATTCATACCAGGATAAACATAAATAGTATCATTTGGAATAGTAGTTATAGTGCCTGTTGTACTAACATTAGCAGAACCAGATACATTAACATCCCAATCATTAAAATTAAGTGCTCCACTTCCACCTTGTGAAGAAATAAAAAATTTTGAAATTGGATTTAAATTAGCTGAAGCCTTATTATCCACTAAATCACCACTAGCTGAACTACTAACAAAACGTGATATTAAATTAGGAGCAGTACTTTCTTTACTATTAATTAATAATTTACCATTTCCAATTTCAAAATTTACCCATTCAAAAACTAAAGAAGAAGTCATAGTAGGATTATATTGAACATCAAGCCCACTTTGATCTACTAAATTTTGATCTATATTTATACTTAAAGATTTAAATTGAGAATCTTTAACTTGCATTGAACCATTATTATTCACGTAAATAATAGTATGATCTGGATTAGCACCAATTAAAGTAATAAATTCTAAATTAACTGGAAAATTAACCACATGAGTTTCTGGAGTCAAAAGCATTATCCCACCAGTTAAAGTGTTTAAATATCCAGCAGCAGACCCAATAGAAGAATAATCAGCATTAGTACCTACCGTTACTACTTTAGTAGCTGTTTCTTCAATAGTTGCCATTAAATTAAACCAACTATAAATTTCTGGTGCAGTTTCAATACAAACATAAGCATTATAATCAGAAATATCATAAAATTCTCTTCCCAAAAAATTAGCACTACATTCTGGATGTCCAGTTACTAAACCATCTACATTTTCCATTCTATAGTTAATAATTTGATTACCACTCAAATTAAGATCATGACTAAACAAAAAATAAGAATTTCCGTCATCCCATAGCAGATATTTATTTAAATTTCCCCCAAATTGTAATTTGATGTTTCCTGGGTTATCTTCTTGATTAATTACTAATATACTTTGTTCAAATCCAACTTGTTCTTCTCCAATATAAATTGGACTTTCTTCTCCAAAAGAAATCTCTAAAGATAAAAATAAAAAAATTATTAAAGCCTGAAATGTTTTCTTTATAAGTTTCATTATTAAGTTTATTTTTGTGAAAATTTTCAATTATCTTTAAATTATCTCACAAATTTAATTTATAAGTCAAATTTTTTTGTTTATAATATAAAAATAATTTAATTTAAAATGACAACAAATTATAGACAGCATAAACAGTTAATTAATGCCAAAAATTATTGGACAATTAGTATAAAAATACTTATTATTAGAATAAAAAATTTTATTCTTTTTTAATTATTCAGCTACCTTTTTAAAAATACTGATCGAAGAGTTTACTAAAAG
>JAOZUV010000356.1 GCA_029938505.1 Bacteroidales bacterium
TCTCAAAAGCGTAATTGCTCTATTAAATAATCGCTTTATTCTGATAATGGTCTTCGCTATCTTTTTCATGGTTGGTTTTGATGTTACCATGAACACAAGTATTGCAAACTTCTTAAGCAACCGTTTTGATATTAGTATAGAAACAGCCAGTTTTGGTATTAGTATATATTTTCTTGCCCTAATGTTAGGACGTTTTTTAGGTGCCATTCTATTACGAAAAATAGACACTAAACTATTTATGGTAGTAAGTACCATCATATCGTTTGTCGGATTAATAGGGTTAGTTTTTAGTAATAATTTATTACTAACTCAAATAATGATATTCATTACGGGATTTGGTTTTTCAAATATTTTTCCAATTATGTTTGCCATTATTGTTGAGAAAAAGCCCGAATATGTAAATGAACTTTCCGGCTTAATAATTCTGGCAGTTTGTGGGGGAGCTATAATCCCACCAATTGCAGGGTTACTAACACAATTTTTTGGTATAACAGCTAGTATTTTTGTGCTTTTATTTTGTATTGTATATGTATCATATGCAACTTATTACGCAATTAAAAAATAACCAAATAATGAAAAAGGAAATCAATTCAGATAAAAAAATTATCCTAACGCTAGATGCTGGAGGTACGAATTTTGTTTTTTCGGCCATTCAGGGAAACAAAGAAATTGTTGAGCCATTTCATAGTCCAGCTAACGCACATAATCTTGATAAATGCTTGAGTACAATAATTGACGGATTTGAAATTGTAATTGGGCAACTACCTGATAAGGCATGCGCTATTAGTTTCGCATTCCCTGGGCCTGCCGATTACTCAAAAGGAATTATTGGAGATTTGCCAAACTTTAAAGCTTTTAACGATAATGTTGCTTTGGGTCCAATGTTGGAGGATTACTTTAACTTACCCGTTTTTATTAATAATGATGGAAATTTATTTGCTTACGGAGAAGCACTCTCAGGATTTTTGCCTGAGATAAATAAAAAAATTATTAACGAAGGTGGGATAAAACAATTTAAGAATTTAACTGGATTAACTTTAGGAACTGGTTTTGGTTGTGGAATTGTACTTAACAACCTATTACTAGAAGGTGATAACTCTTGCGATGCAGGAATTCATGATACTCTTAATAAATTTAATCCTAACTGGAATGCTGAGGAAAGCGTGAGTACTAGGGCAATTCAAAGAGTATATGCTTCCAAAGCTGGAATTAATTTTTCATCAGATTTGATGCCAAAAGATATTTTTGATATCGCAGAAGGTAAGAAACCAGGAAACCAATCGGCTGCAATTCAAGCCTTCATCCAATTTGGCGAAGCCTTAGGAAGCTCAATTTCCAATATTTCTACCCTAATCGATGGTGTAGTTGTTATTGGTGGTGGAATTACTGCAGCATGGAATCTTTTTTTTCCTGCTATGTTTGATGAAATTAACAGAACTTATGAAAATTCTGAAGGTGTTAAATCCTCACGCCTATCTGTTAAAGTTTATAATCTGGAAGATGAAAAATCATTTAAGGAATTTGCTCTTGGAGAGATTAAGGAGTTAAATGTTCCTCGGAGTAATCGAATAATTAAATACGATGACATTCAGCGAATTGGAATAGGTATTTCAAAATTAGGTGCCAGCAAAGCCATAGCACTAGGAGCATATGCTTATGCAGTTCAACAATAAATTAATACTGTTACAATGAAACATATTATTACAATTCTAATATTGAGTTTCTTTTTAGGGTCTTATGCTCAATCAAAGCTCACGAAATCACCTGTAGATTATGTAGATCCATTAATGGGTACAACTTTCGCACGATGGATGGTATTTCCGGGTGTTAGTATGCCATTTGGGATGGTAAAACTAAGTCCTGATAACCAGCACAAAGGTTGGAAAGCAGGTTATGAATACAAAATTCACAATATTTCAGGATTTAGCCATCTCCACTCATGGACAATGGGCGGACTGCTCACTATGCCTACCACAGGAAAATTGCATATTATTCCTGGTAAAGAAAAAGATCCCGACCTTGGTTATCGCTCTCGTTTTTCTCATGAAAATGAAATTGCAATGCCTGGTTACTATTCTGTTATTCTAGATGATTATGAAATTAAAGCAGAACTAACTTCTACTACCAGAGCAGGATTTCAGAGATATACTTTCCCAAAATCTGATTCTGCCAGAATTCTTGTTGATCTAAAAATACCAACTGAATATAACTATGAAACTTACGAATCAAAAATCACTAAAGTTTCTAATACCGAAATTCAAGGTCATTCAATTCAACAAAGTTTACGTGGAGCAAATTATAACCAATTTACGCTTTATTTTGTGATGAGGTTTAGCAAACCTTTCGACTCATTTAATGGATGGATTAATGATGATGTTTTTCTTAACGCAGATGAAATATGGAATATTTTCGGAGATAATGACTTAGGTGCTTTTTTATCATTTACTACAAATGAAGGAGAACAAATAAAAGTTCAAAGTGGTATTTCCTTAGTAAGTATTGAGCAGGCCAGATTAAATCTGGAAACAGAAATGAATCCATTTAACTGGGATTTTAATGCTTGTGTTAAAAACAGCCAAGATACATGGAACAAGCTGTTAGGCAGTATTGAAGTAGAGGGAGACAGCGAAACCGATATCAAAAAGTTTTACACCAATATGTATAGAGTATATGCTAGCAGAACAATATGGAGTGATGTTAATGGTAAATATGTTGATATGTATGAAAAAGTGCAGCAACTGGAAAATCCTGATTCACCGATTTATGGTTGCGATGCTTTCTGGAATACTTTCTGGAACCTTAACCAACTTTGGACTTTGTCGCAACCAGAAATTGCAAACAGTTGGGTAAAGTCATTAATAGAGATTTATGACAAGGGTGGGTGGCTTCCTAAAGGCCCAACAGGAATTGAATATTCCAGCATTATGGTTGCCTCACATGAGATCCCACTAATGGTTAGTGCATATCAAAAAGGAATAAGGAATTATGATGTTGATAAAATGTACAAAGCAATTCGCCACAATCAGATGGAGCAAGGCAAACTACATGAAGGCGGCGGCTTGGTTGGCAACCGGCATCTTTCTTCATACATGAAACTAGGCTTTGTGCCAAACGAGGAAGGTCCTGTTTCTAACACTCTGGAGTATGCTTATGATGATTGGACTGTGGGACAAATGGCAAAAGCCCT
>JAOZUV010000357.1 GCA_029938505.1 Bacteroidales bacterium
TAAAACGCAAATTATCTGAAAGAAATTTAAGAATTCCAAAAACCCATAAAGTAGTCAGCACCAAAGAAGCTGAAATTTTATTGAAAAATCAATAACACATTTATCGATTCAGCTTATCGAAATAATCATTTGGTTTTATTACCTTTGATTTCTATAATCAGTTAAATATCCGATGCCACGACGAGCCAATCAACTTAAGAGCAATACTTTCCGTAATGGTAAAAAAAATACCACAAAGAAATCAAGGAAATCAACTTTCAATCTAAAGTCATTTTTCTCATTTTTACGTAATGAAAGAATTAGACGAGTTTTTGGTTTCTTCCTGATACTACTTTCCATTTATTTATTTATTGCATTTGTATCTTTCATGTTTTCGTGGTGGATCGATCAGGATAAAGTAAATGCGGTGAATTGGTCACAATTTGGAAAGCAAATGGGCATCGAAAATTGGACGGGTTATGCAGGTGCTTATTTAAGCAAATTAATCATTCATGATGGATTTGGGATTTCTTCTTTTCTAATCTTATTATTTATTTTTGTATGGGGTTTTAAATTATTATTTAAACACCAACTCCTATCAATTAGTAAAACATTCTGGCATTCATTAATCCTCATTTTATGGTTATCTGTTGCTTTTGGCTTAATTTTTAAAGATAATATTTATGCTACTTTAGGTGGTGTTTTTGGATATCAGATAAATTTAATTTTAATCAAGTTTATTGGATTACCTGGTGTGTTTATCGCCTTATTATTTATTCTGGTTAGCTATTTAATAACTTTCTTCAATTTCCCAGTAAAGCTTTTCAATATAGTTTTTCCAAAAAAAGAATCTAAAGTTGAAACAAAGAAAAATAAAATTAAAGACGATAAATATAATACTGTCGAATTTTCGGTTAGCGAAGATGAAGATTTCGAAGTCGATTTAAAAGAAGAGGAAAAAGAAGAAATTGAACTTGAACCAATCAATACAGAAAAAGCTATAAAAGAGAACGAAGAAATTCCTGATGAAGCGGATATTGAACTGACCATCGAAAAAACAACTGAAGAAAAACTTGATTACACAAATGGTAATAAAAGCCATTTTGGAGTCGATACTGAGTACGACCCTACACTTGAATTAGCTGGATATAAATATCCATCATTAAGTCTTTTGGATGAGTATGGGGATTCAGAAAAAGTAAATGTTCAAAAAGATGAATTAGAAGCAAATAAAAACCGTATCGTTGAAACGCTGAATCATTATTCTATAAAAATTGAAAAAATTAAAGCAACGATTGGCCCAGCAGTTACATTATACGAAATTGTTCCTGCACCTGGAGTTCGTATTTCTAAAATAAAAAATCTTGAAGACGATATAGCCCTTAGTTTAGCAGCTATGGGGATTCGGATTATTGCTCCAATTCCTGGAAAAGGAACCATCGGTATTGAAGTTCCAAATCAGAATCCTGAAACCGTATCGATGAAATCGATGCTTTCATCCGAGAAATTCAGAAATACAAAAATGGAACTCCCCTGTGCTTTGGGTAAAACTATTGCTAACGAAAGCTATATTGTTGACCTCACAAAAATGCCCCACATCCTTATGGCTGGAGCCACAGGACAAGGTAAATCTGTTGGTTTGAACGTTATTCTTGCATCACTTCTTTATAAAAAACATCCTTCTCAGATCAAATTTATTTTGGTGGATCCAAAAAAAGTAGAACTCTCTCTTTTCTCAAAAATTGAGAGACATTTTTTGGCCAAATTACCTGATTCGGAAGAAGCTATTATTACCGATACTCGTTTGGTAGTTCGTACCTTGAATTCGCTTTGCATCGAAATGGATAATCGATATGAATTGCTCAAGGATGCCCAAGTACGGAACTTAAAAGAATACAATGCCAAATTTATGTTGCGCAAATTAAACCCTAATCATGGACACAGATACCTACCCTATCTTATTTTGGTGGTGGATGAGTTTGCCGATTTAATTATGACTGCAGGCAAAGAAATTGAGAATCCATTAACTCGTTTGGCTCAGCTAGCCAGAGCAATTGGGATACATTTAATTATTGCCACTCAACGCCCATCTGTAAATATAATTACTGGAACTATTAAAGCAAATTTTCCTGCACGTATTGCATTTAGGGTAATTTCGAAAATTGATTCTCGTACCATTTTAGATACTAGTGGAGCCGATCAATTGATTGGACGTGGTGATATGTTATTGTCAACTGGAAGCGATGTGATCCGTTTACAATGTGCATTCTTGGATACATCCGAAGTTGAAAAAATGACCGATTTCATTGGTTCACAAAGAGCTTATCCTTCTGCACTATTATTACCAGAATTTGCCGATGAACAAGACACCAATGGACAATCGGATTTTAACCCCAACGACAGGGATGAGCTATTTGAAGAGGCTGCTAAAATCATCGTTCAAACCCAGCAAGGTTCAACCTCACTGCTTCAACGTAAATTAAAATTAGGATATAATCGTGCAGGTAGGATTATTGATCAATTAGAATCTGCTGGAATTGTTGGTTCGTTTGAAGGAAGTAAAGCTAGAGAAGTAAGAGTTGCCAATGAATTTGCATTGGAACAGTTTTTGAAGGATTTAAATCAGAATGATAAAATAGAAGATTAGATGAAGAGAATTATAATTAGCATCATCGCCCTCACATTTGCAGTTGGAGTATTTGCTCAAAAAGATAAAAAAGCAACAACGATTTTAGATTTGGTTATTGCTAAAACCGAAGCCCACAAAACCATTGAGGTTGAATTCACTTTGACCATGAAAAACCCTGAAGCTGATATTGATGAAAGCAAAAGTGGAATTATTCAGATTATGGGTGATAGTTACCGTATAGATATGGGTGAAATGCTTGTAATTTCTGATGGTGAAACGATGTGGAATCTTTTATTGGAAGACGAAGAAGTGATGATTAATGAAGTTGAGGAAGATGATGCAGATGCAATTACGCCTAGCAATCTTTTAAATTCATATAGTGATAACTATAAATCCAAATTCGTTAAGGAAGACATTAACAATGGAAAAATTGTTGAAATTATTGAACTAACTCCATTGAAAGGGAGAAGTTTTATTAAAATTCGTGTGATTATTGACAAGGCTAAAAAACAGATTTTAAGCTTTACATCTTTTGACAAAAACGGAAGTACTTACTCTTATATCTTTAACAAATA
>JAOZUV010000034.1:0-7231 GCA_029938505.1 Bacteroidales bacterium
ATCTTGCAATCCATGGGGTGGCAGTGGTCACGACCCAGTTCCCTAGCTTAATTTTTTGAAATTTATAATTATGAAACGTTTACTTTATAAAATTACCATTTTAGTTTTCTTAAGTGTATCAAGCTTAGGTTTGCAAGCACAAAACGAGAACAATTTTAAAATTGGGAAAAACCTCGATATATATGCACATCTGTTAAACGAACTGAATATTAATTATGTAGATACCATCAATATAGATGATTTAGTGCGCACCAGCATAGATGAAATGCTTAGAAAACTTGATCCCTACACTTTTTACATATCAGAAGATGAAGTTGATGACTTCGAAGTTTTTACTACAGGAACCTATGGTGGTATTGGAGTAAACATTATTCAATTTGAAGGAAAGGTTATTGCCAGTAGTGTTCACAAAGGTTTTTCAGGACAACGTGCAGGAATTAAGTCAGGTGATATTTTCATTGAAATAAATGGTGAAAATGTAGAAAGCAAAACCTCTTCGGAAGTAAGTAAACTAGTCAAAGGAAAACCTGGATCAACAGTAAATATAAAATTTAAGCGTCTGAATGTTGAAGAAAATATTGTCGTTAACCTGAAAAGAGAAACCATCAAAATTGACAATGTTCCTTATTATACAATTCTGGATAAAAACATTGGCTACATATACCTCAGCAGTTTTACAACCAATGCTGCCAAAGAAGTAAAAAATGCTCTTCTAGAAATGAAAAATATTACTGAGCTAAAAGGTTTAATTTTAGATCTACGTGGTAATGGTGGAGGCTTAATGAATGAAGCTATAGAAATTGTAAATTTATTTGTAGAAAAAGGGAAGGAAGTTGTCAGTACAAAGGGAAAAATTACAAGCAAAAATTCAACTTACAAGGCTACTAAAACTCCTATCGATCTTAAAATTCCTTTAATAGTTTTGATAAATAATAATAGTGCATCTTCCTCTGAAATAGTGGCTGGAGCCATTCAGGATTTAGACAGAGGGGTTTTGATTGGACAACGATCATATGGTAAAGGGTTGGTACAAAATGTTGTACCACTGAATTATAATTCGCAGGTAAAAATTACTGTAGCAAAATACTATATCCCTAGCGGGAGATGCATACAAGCGATCGATTACTCATTGAAAGATGAAAATGGTCACTTCACAACAATTCCAGACTCCTTAATTTCAGAATTCAAAACCAGCACAGGACGTAAAGTTTTTGATGGTGGTGGAATTGAGCCAGATATTAAAATCAAACCTAGAATTTTAAATAATATTACACTCAGCTTATACTCAAAATTACTCATTTTTAACTATGCTATTAAATATAATAGCGAACACAAAAGCATCCCAAACATTAAAAATTTCAAGCTAAGTGAAAAAGATTATCAAGATTTCATCAACTACGTTAAACAAAATGACTATGAATACGAAACTCAAAGTGAAAAATCTTTAATGACATTAATAAAAAATGCTAAAAAAGAAAAGTATTATAATGCAATCAAAGACCAATTAGACACATTGGAGAAAAGTATAATTTATAATAAAGAAACTGATCTTGAAAAGCATAAAGATGAAATTCAACGATTACTAGAAATGGAAATTGCTGAAAAATATTACTTTGAAAAAGGACGAATTCAAGTACAATTAAAGAAAAACAAAGAAGTAGAAAAAGCGATAGAAATTTTAAAATCTGTAAATCAATATCAGGCTATATTAAAGCCTACAGAAAAATAAAATCAGCTTGAATAAAATAGCGGGTCGAACAAATCAGTACATATCAACACCATTTTTCATTGCCTTAACACTAATAGCAATGAGCTTACCACTATCATTATTCATGATGAGTGTTATGCAGTTTGTTTTAGTAGGACTATGGGCTTACGAAGGCTATAACGACATTTCTGACGGCAATATAGCGAAGCCTATAAGCCGATGGATTACATTCCCTCTTCATAACATTAAAACGAAAATTAGAAGCCTAAGATCGAATAAAATTGCTTTGGTAGTTTTTTCATTTTACCTAATCCCCTTATTGGGATTATTTTTCACTAACGACTATAAACATGCTGTTGACGAGCTACGGACTTATCTTCCAATTATTGTTTTAACATTAGTAATTGCTAGCTCAAAACCATTGAGTAAAAATCAACTAAACAGTCTACTCATATTTTATATTGCGGCAGTATTGAGTGGAAGTTTTTTTGGATTAAATAAATTTATAGGACAAGAGTTTACTGACATTCGGGAATTATCCATTTTCATTCATCCCATTCGATTTAGCTTAAACATTTGTTTCTCAATTTTTATAATGATTTATTTTATTTTCAAAAATGAATTTGAAAGCAGAGCTATAAATGTCATTTTTTCATTGAGTATAATTTGGCTTATTTACTTCTTGATTTTAATGGAATCGGGGATGGGACTCTTCATACTTTGCCTCTTAAGTTTGAGCCTGCTCATTTATCGTGTTTTTAAAATAAAATCGATCTACAGATACCTATATCTGAGTCTTATGTTACTCATTCCAATTTTAGTTTTTTACTACATAAGTAGTGTGGTTTATAGCTTTTATGACACACCCAAAGTCCACCTAGCATCACTAAATCCAAAAAGTGAATTGGGGAATACATACACTCACGACACACTTACTTATGGAGTAGAAAATGGTAAAATTATTGGCTTGTATATCTGCGAATCTGAATTAAGAGAGGCATGGAGCAAACGGAGTAAACTCTCTTTCGACGGACCAGACAATAATAAACAAGAGCTGAAAAGAACCCTCATCCGTTTTTTAAGTTCTCTTGATTTACGTAAAGATGCTTCTGGAGTTGATCAACTCTCAGATGAATATATCCGTGCGATTGAAAAAGGAATTGCAAATATCCATTACTTAAAAAATCCAGGGATCAAAACCAGAGTTCATAAATTCCTAATTGGTTATCAAAATTATAAGGTAAATGATAACCCCAATGGAAATTCAGTTATTCAACGATTCAAATATTGGAAAGCCTCCATTGAAATCATCAAGCATAATTTTTGGACGGGCGTTGGCACTGGCAACATCAGATCTGAGTTTGATAATTATTACCAAACAAGCAAAAGTAAACTGAGACCGGAAAACAGAGGAATTTCTCACAACCAATATCTAAACTTTATGGTTAGTTTTGGAGTGTTTGGAGTCTGTTGGTTTTTATTTGTCTTAGTTTACCCATTGCGTTATCAAACAATAAGAAAAGATTATTACTACCTCATTTTTATCAGCATTATTCTCATTTCCATGCTGAGTGCTGACATCTTAAAAAATCAAGCTGGTATTAGTCTCTACGCCTTTTTTAATGCCCTATTCCTATTTGGGGGGAAAAGCAAAGATCAACATTGAGTTATTTTGTATCTTAGCTTTGTAATTTGAATAAAATGAAGAAGGCAGAATTAAGAATAATTTACGAAGAATACCAAACCATAGACGAGCTTAGTACTCAAGATAGGGAATTGGTAAAAAAAGCCACAGAAGCTCACAACAGAGCTTATGCACCCTACTCACAATATAATGTAGGAGCAGCATTATTATTGGAAGATGGAAATATAATTACAGGTAATAATCAAGAAAATGCAGCTTATCCATCAGGACTTTGCGCCGAGCGTGTTGCTATGTTTTATGCTTCGTCTCAATTTCCTACTACAAAAATGAAAACAATAGCAATTGCTGCTAAAGCTGAAAATTTCGTAATTTCAGAGGCTGTTGCTCCCTGTGGAGCATGCCGACAAGTCATGTCTGAATACGAAACAAAACAGAAATCACCCATTCGAATTATTTTAAAAGCAGAACAAGGGAAAATTCTTGCCTTCGAAAAAGTTGAAGATATACTTCCACTAATGTTTCACGCTGAAGAATTAAAAAAATAAAATTTCAACATGCAGCTAATCTCAACCAAAATATGCAAGACAAGCGATATCGGTATAAACGATAATTTATTTGGTGGAATTATGCTTCAATGGTTGGATGAATCAGCTGGAGTAATGGCTTCTTCCCTTTGTTGTACTCCCAATATGATCACATTAAAAATGGACGAAGTTGTTTTTAAACGTCCTGTAAAAGTAAAAGATCATATCCGCATATATGGCAGAGTTGATTCTGTAGGAAATACGTCTTTGCGTCTTTGCATAGAAGCCCGTCGTTTTGATTTTTCAAGCAAAATTGAAGAACCCGTTTGTACAACAAAAATCCTTTTTGTGAAGGTTGATTCAGAAGGGAATTCATCGCCTATCGAACCAGAGATGAAAGAGCGAATTGTAAAAATGCAGAATAAGTGCCCAGAAAATTAAACTCTAAGCAAACGTTAAAAAAGCATTTGCAAAAAAGTTCCATACAATAACCACTCCTATTGCAATCATTTTAGCAAAATAAAAGTTTAGTTTAAATCGATTGATCACAAAATACAGAATCAAGGTATTCAAACCCAATCCTATTATGGAAATAAGCAAAAACTCTGTATACTCAACAGCTATCTCAGGATTTGTACTTTGAAATGTCCAAATACGGTTTAGAAAATAATTTGAGCTTGCTGCAATGGTAAATCCAATAGAATTTGCAATATATTTCTGGATTTTAAAAACTTCCTTGCACAAATATGTAAATCCAAAATCTATAAAGAGACCGGAAAATCCAACCACTCCAAATTTTATAAATTTCAATAAAAAAGCCTTCGTAAATAATTCAGACATCAGCTTAATAGCTTTTCAATAGTTTTAGTCAACTACATTATTTTTAGTATTCATTGGAATAACACGTGATCTTTTATCCAATTTTTTATTGCTAAATAGTTTTCTGTAAGTAATATGTCTTTTGGCAAATTTCCCACCAACAGATTCGTGGAGCATTTGCATTTTCGGATTAAAATCACCCACCCAACTCAATTCTACTTCAGTATAATGCGGTTTCTTTTTCATCACATGATTCATATGCCAAAAAATTCCGGACTCAACACCAAATTTCTGAAATTCAGGAACAACACCCATTATTACTATCCTCGTACGAGTCATTGCCTTATTTTTTGATAAATAAAGAAAGCGAAGTTTATTCAATAAATGCATTTTCCCATTCATCTTTTTGAGTATCTGATTTGCATCAGGAAACATCACCAAAAAAGCAATAGGTTTTTTGTCGTTATAAACAAACCATATAAACTCCTCATCAATAATAGCCTTTGCTTTACTAAAAGACTCTTTCAAATCCTTCAAACTGATAGGCGTAAAATTTTCATGGAATTGCCATGCATTATCATAAATTTCCTTCAGGTCATTTATGTATTTATCAATGTTTTTTACCCGAAGATGCTCAAAATGATAACCTGGTTTTTTACGAATCCAATTGGCAATTTTCCAAAATCGTTCAGGAAAAGGAACAGTCATATCTAAATGGTTAGTAACCTGTTCAAAGAAAGATTCAAAGCCATATGTCTCAAAAAACTTTTGATAATAACTTTTATGATAACTCATTCCAAAGCTTGGCGAAAAATTAAAACCATCAACTAATAAACCCCAAAAATTATCATTTTCTCCAAAATTAATGGGACCATCCATAGCTTCCATTCCTTTGGTTTTAAGCCATTCAACACATTTATTAAAAAGCATAGATGCAGCATCTTTATCATCAATACATTCAAAGAAACCCACTCCACCTGTAGGTTGCTCAAAATTGTATGCTTTTTTCTCATTTACAAATGCAGCTACACGACCAACCAGATGATTATTATCGTCAACTAAAATCCAACGGATAGCATCACCATGGGTATAAAACACGTTTTTCTTAGGATCAAAAATGGCATTTATCATCGAATCCAATGGGCAAACCCAATATTGATCACCTTCATAAATTATATGCGCTACATCTAAAAATTTCCTAGAGAGGACTTTGGAGTTTACTTCAATTAACTTCATACTTTATTAAATATTATCTGTAATGTGGACGAAATTACAAAATTAAATAATGGAAATGACTTGCTCGAATATTTAGCACAATAAATCAAAATTATTCTCATTATATTTGCAGTTAAACACAAAGTCTAAAGTGAAAAAAATATACCTACTCGTACTAAAATCTTATGCAGGTCCATTTATCATGACCTTCTTCATTTCACTATTCATTTTAGACATGCAATTTTTGTGGAAATATATCGACGACCTTGTTGGCAAAGGCCTCGAATGGTATTTGGTTGCAAAATTATTGTTTTATGCCTCGGCAACTTTTGTTCCTTTAGCCTTACCTCTAGCTATCCTTTTATCCTCACTCATGACCTTTGGGAATTTAGGGGAACACTACGAACTCGTTGCAATGAAAGCATCTGGCATTTCGCTAAAGCGAATTATGCGCCCACTAATCATTTTATCAATTTTAATAAGTTTGTTGGCTTTTTATTTTTCCAATAATATTTTACCTATCGCAAACCTAAAATTTCAAACCTTATACCTCGACATTCGTGACAAAAAGCTTGCCTTTAATATAAAAGAAGGTATTTTTTATAAAGACATCGAAGGCTATACAATTCGTGTTGGGAAAAAAGATAAAGACAATCTACACATATATGATGTATTAATTTACAATCACACTCAGCGTCTTGGGAATATAGATGTTACCATTGCTAAATCCGGAAAAATGGAAACGACACCAAATGGCAGGTCAATTATTTTTACTTTATACGACGGGTATTCTTATGTCGAGAAAGTAAACGTGAAAAATTATAGAAAATTCAGGCCACACGAACAAACACATTTTGCTGAGCAAGTCAAAAAATTTGATCTGACTGATTTTGAAATGAACCACTCTGACGAATCAATATATAAAGATCATTATATGATGCTTAATTTGTCACAACTTCAACATTCTATTGATTCGTTGAATCAACAATTGGGTAAACGTATTGAAAGATTTAATGAATCAATAAAATACAATAGTGTCACTAAAAACATCCTAAGTTCAAAGACAAAAATACTCTCTGATTCTATAAAAAAAGTTCATATTGATTCTGGTTTTAGAATATTGAAAGAAAATTCGGATAATAGAATTAAAACAAATGCCCTGAACAGTACCCAGACACGAAAGAGAACTATTACAAACACAATAACTGATAGAGAAAATAGAGAAGAGAAAATAAGAAAATACATTGTTATATATCACGAAAAATTTACCTTATCATTTGCCTGCTTAGTACTCTTTTTTATTGGGGCCCCACTTGGAGC
>JAOZUV010000034.1:7241-11359 GCA_029938505.1 Bacteroidales bacterium
GGACTTGGTCTACCAGTGGTTATCTCAGTTGTCTTATTTATCTTCTTTCATATAATCACAATGATAGGGAAAAAATTTGTGCTAGAGGGTGTAATTGTGGCTATGATTGGAATGTGGATTGCATCTACAATTCTTCTACCACTCGGAATTTTCCTAACATACAAAGCAACAACTGACGCTCCTTTATTAGATGCCGATAGTTGGAGAAAACGCTTCCAAACCATTATAATACTCACAAAAGGGCTCAAACGAAAAAAATAGACTTCTTAATGAACGTTTTATTTATATGTAATAAATCACCCTATCCCGCAAAAGAAGGGGGCCCTATTGCTATGAATATGTTTATTGAAGGATTGATAGAAAATGGACAAACAGTAAAAGTATTGGCCGTCAATTCTGAAAAATATGCTATCAGCAATAATGAAATTCCTGAAGACTATCGCCAAAAAACAAATATTGAATCTGTATTCATCGATTTAAGAATTAAAATATGGGGTGCCCTCAAATGTTTTCTTCAAAATAAATCCTATCATATTCAGCGTTTTATCTCACAAGATTTTGAGGATAAAATCATCCAAATTCTTAAAAAAGAAAGTTTCAATATCATTCAAATGGAATCCCTATTTGTGACTCCCTATCTGGATAAAATTCGACAACTCTCAAATGCAAAAATAGTTTTAAGAGCCCATAATGTTGAACACAAAATATGGGAAGATATTGCTAAACAAACGATAAATCCTTTCAAAAAAATTTATATAAATCATTTAGCAAAAACCTTAAAAAAATACGAGCTTGCTTCTCTATCTAAATTTGATGGAATTATAAATATTACTGCCGAAGACAAAAACTATTTCAAATCTCAGTGTGAGGACACTCCCATCACTGATATTTCATTTGGTATTGATTTAACAAAATATGAGAATGTAAAATCAGAAACTGAATTTCCCTCCTTATTTCATCTAGGGGCAATGAATTGGATTCCAAATTCACAAGGAATTGATTGGTTTATAAAACATGTTTGGCCCGAAATTCACAAGCAATACCCAAAACTCAAATTATATTTAGCTGGCAATGCAATGCCAAATGATTTATTAAAAATCAATCACTCAAACATATGTGTTCAAGGATTGGTAGATGATCCGAAAAAATACATTTCTTCGAAGGCAATTATGATTGTTCCATTGTTCTCCAGTAGTGGGGTTCGGATAAAAATTATTGAAGGAATGGCTGCGAGTAAGGCCATTATTTCAACAACAAAAGGAGCTGCGGGGATTCAGTATGAAAATGAAAAAAATATTTTAATCGCAGACACTAAAGAAGAATTTATAGAATCCGTTAATAGATGTATCGAGGATATGGAGTTTACAAAAGAACTAGGCATAAATGCAAAAGAGTTCATTTCAAAAAACCATAATAAACAAAACCTAATTCATAAATTGCTTAGTTTCTATTCCAAAATCTGAATCCCCAAAATCGATTTTATTTCCTAACTTTATTAAAAATTAACTGTCATTTTTATGAGAATTTTTGTGGTTTTGTCGCGTATTCCTTACCCCCTCGAAAAAGGGGACAAACTTCGGGCATTCCACCAAATTAAACAACTCTCGAAAAACAACGAAATTATTTTATTTGCATTGAATGATCGCCATGTAAATAAAGAAAATGCTTTTCAGTTTTTACAACCTTATTGTCGTTCTGTGAACTTTTTCGACCGTTCTCTTTTTTGCAGAATTATTAACTTGACGAAAGCATTATTTAATGGGAAACCATTTCAGGTTGGTTATTTTTATAGCCACCGCATTCGAAAAAAAATGAATCAGTTAATTGCCGAATACAGACCAGATCACCTGTATTTCCAGTTGGCTAGGATGGCTGAATACAGCAAATCTGTCAACATCCCTAAAACCATTGACTATCAAGATGCATTTTCGAAAGGCCTCCAAAGACGAATGAAATATGCCTCCTATTTCAAACGATTAATCCTATGGATGGAATATCGTAGAATGTTAAAATACGAACAAAAAATCTTCCATCATTTCGATCATAAAACCATTATCTCAGAACCCGATAGGGAAGCAATTCCTCATCCAAAGAAAAATGAAATACACATCATCTCCAATGGGGTTGATTTTAATTTTTATAAAGCTGAAAAACAATTCAAAAAATATGATTTGATTTTTAGTGGCAACATGAGTTATCCCCCCAATATTTTGGGTGCTCAATATCTGGCAAAAAATGTATTACCCATTTTGCAAAAAAAGGGGATATTCCTTAAAACAGTTTTTGCAGGAGCAAAACCAGCCGATTCGATTAAATCAATGACTTCCAAAAACATAAAAGTAACTGGCTGGGTTGATGATTTACGCACTTATTATGCCCAATCAAAAGTATTTGTAGCCCCTATGCAAATTGGCACTGGACTACAAAACAAATTATTGGAGGCTATGAGCATGGAAATTCCTTGCATTACAACTCCGCTTACAAATCAAGCATTGGGAGCAACAGATAGAGTAAACATCTTAATTGCTAAAACAGCCGAAGAATTTGCTATACATATCGAATTTCTTTTAAAGAATCCAGAAGAAGCAGAAAGAATCGGAAAGAAAGGTCGTATTTTTGTTCAAGAAAATTATAGTTGGAAAAAAGCCGGCGACAAACTAGAAATAATCATGCAATCAAATTAATATGTCAGACGATAAAAAAATTATTTTTTCAATGGTTGGGGTCAGCAAAATATACCCTCCTTCGAAACAAGTATTGAAAGATATTTACCTCTCCTTTTTTTATGGAGCAAAAATTGGGATCATTGGATTAAACGGCTCTGGTAAATCAAGCCTTTTGAAAATCATTGCAGGTATGGATCAATCCTTTAATGGGGAAGTAGTTTTTTCACCAGGCTATAAAGTTGGGATGTTAGAGCAAGAGCCCAAACTGGATGATACTAAAACTGTAAAAGAAATTGTTCGGGAAGGCGTTCAGGATGTGGTTGATCTTTTACAAGAGTATGAAGATATTAATCTCAAATTTGCCGATCCTATGAGCGATGATGAGATGAATAAACTTATTGAAAAACAAGGAAAACTTACTGAGTTAATTGAGCAAAAAAATGCCTGGGAACTAGACTCCAAGCTGGAGCGTGCGATGGATGCATTGCGTTGTCCTGAAGGAGATTCTCCCATTAAAAACTTATCGGGAGGTGAAAGAAGACGAGTTGCCTTATGCCGTTTATTACTTTCTGAACCAGAAATTTTATTGCTTGATGAGCCTACAAACCATCTCGATGCGGAATCAATTGAATGGTTGGAAATGCATTTAAAACAATACAAAGGAACCGTTATTGCTGTTACTCACGATCGATATTTTCTAGACAATGTTGCCGGATGGATATTGGAATTAGATCGTGGTGAAGGCATTCCATGGAAAGGGAATTATACTTCCTGGTTAGAACAAAAAAGTAAGCGTTTACAGAGTGAAGAAAAAATAGCAAGCAAGCGTCTTAAAACCTTGGAACGCGAATTAGATTGGGTACGAATGGCACCAAAAGCACGTCATGCAAAATCCAAAGCCCGTTTAGCTTCCTATGATAAAATGCTGAACGAAGATGTAAAACAAAAAGAAGAAAAACTGGAAATATTTATTCCGAACGGTCCACGTTTAGGAAATTCAGTGATCGAATCTCTAGGCGTTTCCAAAGCTTATGGCGATAAACTCTTATTTGACGATTTAAATTTCATGCTACCCCCAGCCGGAATCGTTGGTGTTATTGGCCCGAATGGTGTTGGTAAAACAACGCTTTTCCGCTTGATTATGGGTATGGAAACTCCTGATAAAGGCGATTTTAAAGTGGGCGAAACAGTGAAAGTTGGTTATGTTGACCAAGCACATGAAGAAATTGATCCTGAAAAAAACGTTTGGGAAATAATAACTGGTGGAAATGAAAATATCAAGCTCGGAAATAAAACCATGAACTCTCGTGCTTATGTTTCGCGCTTTAATTTTGGTGGTGTTGATCAGGGAAAAAAAGCAGCTGTTTTGTCTGGTGGTGAACGCAATCGTATGCATTTAGCCATGACCTTAAAACAAGAAGCCAATGTTTTACTGCTCGATGAGCCAACCAT
>JAOZUV010000358.1 GCA_029938505.1 Bacteroidales bacterium
CGACCAATAAAAAAATCGAAATTACTTGTATGAGGGGCTGCAACTATTACACATTTTTTTATTTCTGGAGGCAGATTGTCTTTAATTTTCCAGCCTAAAATCCAAAGTAAAAATTGTGCAAATAATTTCATCATGTGTTTTGTGTTGGGATACAAAATTATACAATTAAAAGTAGAACAGTTTATAAATAAAGACTAGAAATCTATTTCCAGATCAAGTTTGTTTTTGAGATTTAAAATGTCTGGGTTTTTTTCAATCATTTTTTCAAACTTATCATTATCTGTATAGGCTACGTCTTTTGCTTGGCTTTCAACAACTATAGGCTTTAAGGAGATTTTATAATTATTTAATTTTTCTTTCAGATGACCTTGTAAATCGGCAATATTTATATGATCGTTGGCAATGATTTTATTATCAATTTTAAATTCTATTTGGAAATTATTTTTGAGCTCAGGTTTGTATTTTAAAAGTGCCGATGTAAAACCAGGCAAAGTTGATTTCAATGAGTCAAGATGGGTTGTCCAAACTTCGTCTAATTTTTCTTGATCAAAATTGTCTGATGGTAAATTGCTTGTGTCTTCAACGCTGGTATGGATATTGTTTTTTACTTCTTCTTTCTTGTTGAAATCTTTGATCGAAAAAGAGCTGGGAATTTTCATTTTGGGTTTCGCAGCTATTTCTGTTTTGGGTTCCTCCACTGTAGGTGGTTTTATTTCTTCTGCTTTACTTTCGTATGATTGGACTTCAGGAGTGGGAGTGGGAGTTGTAATGTTGTCAATAATTGCTTCTTTTTTTATTTCTTGTTTGGGTGTTGGGCTGACTTCTTTTTTAGTTTCGATTTTTGGTGTAGTCTTTACTTGAAGCGATTTTGTCGCTGTTGGATTTATAGGGCTTTCGCCTATGGAACACATTTGCATTAAACTAAGCTCCATATGGAGTCTTTTATTATTACTGTTTTTGTAAGTAACATCACAACGGTTGTTAATTTCAAGTCCTTGCAATAAAAATTTATTATCACATGATTGCGATTGTTCACCGTATTTTTCTCGGATGCTTTCACCAACTTCGAGCAATTTTAGGGTTGCTTTATTTTTACAGACCAAAAGGTTGCGAAGATGCTCTCCCATTCCAATAATAAAATGCTGACCATCAAATCCATTATCAATAATCTCGTTGATGATGAGTAAGCATTGAGTAATGTCTTTGGCTTGTATTGCATCAATAATTCTAAAATAATAATCGTAATCCAGTACATTTAAATTATCGATTACGTTTTTATAAGTAATTTCTCCACCCGAAAAACTGACAATTTGATCAAACATCGAAAGGGCATCGCGTAATGCCCCATCTGCCTTTTGAGCAATAATATGCAATGCATCAGCTTCGGCTATTACATTCTCACTCTTAGCAATAAATTGTAAATGTTTGGCAATATCATCAATCCCAATACGTTTGAAGTCGAAAATCTGACAACGTGATAAAATGGTTGGGATGATTTTATGTTTTTCAGTGGTAGCTAAAATAAATTTTGCATAGGCTGGAGGCTCTTCCAAGGTTTTTAAAAAAGCATTAAAAGCGGCCGTCGACAACATGTGAACCTCATCAATAATATAGACTTTGTATTTTCCAACTTGAGGAGGAATCCGTACTTGATCCACCAAATTACGAATTTCATCTACCGAGTTATTAGAAGCTGCATCTAGTTCGTGGATATTAAATGAAGCTGAATTGTTGAAGGAAGTACAGGACTCGCATTCGTCGCAAGCCTCCATATTATCTTTTATGTTTTGACAATTTATAGTTTTTGCAAGAATACGTGCACAGGTTGTTTTCCCAACACCTCTGGGACCACAAAATAAAAAGGCCTGAGCCAAATGATTATTTTTAATAGCGTTTTTGAGTGTTGAGGTGATCGACTTTTGCCCAACCACAGTGTCAAAAGTTATAGGACGGTATTTCCTTGCTGAAACCACAAAATTTTCCATGCTGTCTGTCTGATGTTTTATTTCCTCAAAAATAAGAAAAATTCAAAGCTGGGCACATTCTAAAATATCATTTTCAGGGCTTTTTTATCGACAAATTGTGAATTAATCTGATTTAGAAATTCCTGTATCTTTGTTCAGTCATCGAACAAAATTAATTATATGCTTCTTGTTTATTCTACCTATAAAACCAATCGCCTTGATTATATTTTGGATCATGTGCTAAACCATTTTTTGGGCTTGGAATGGCGTTTGACCAAAAATACTGATGAGTTTTTGAGCTATTCTGGACCAAAGTTTAATTATTCAGAAACGAGGTTTAAAGACGAAATTTGGATTCAACCCTATGGATTACTCAATCAAAAAGGTATAAATGAGCCACAACCGGTATGTTTTTTATGGAATGGATTGAATGTTTTTTTTAAGGTAAATGATTCTTCTGACTTTCCTTTTGATTTGTTTTCTCTCATTTTTTATTTGATTTCACGTTACGAAGAATATAGTTCTGAAGTGAAATTTGATATGCATGGACGATATTTAGTGCCTCAAAGTTTAGCTTATAAAAATCATTTTTTGATTATTCCTTTGATAGATATCTTAATCATACAATTTAAGCAAATATTGATGTTAAGATACCCTCAATTAGATTTTAAAAAGAATAAATTTCAATATCTACCCACCTTTGATATTGATGTTTTATTTGCTCATAAAGCCAAGCCTTTTTGGCGCCTAATTGGTGGAAGTATCCGCGATTTATTGGCATTAAAATTTGATGAAATTAAAAGTAGAGCGAATGTTTTTTTAGGTAAAATAAGTGATCCCTTTATCAATTTTGATGAAATGTTAGTAAATGTGAAAGAAGTTTGTGAAAGACCTCTTGTGTTTGTGAACTTTGGGAAATACGGCACTTTTGATAAAAATAACTCAGTAGACAATCCTCAGGTTTCAGCTTTTTTAAAATCGCTGACACCAAAATTTAAGATGGCGATACACCCTTCTTATCGGTCGAATGATAATAAAAATGAATTGGAATTAGAAGTGTTAAAATTTAAAAATTTGTTTGGTGAATTGCCTCTTCAGAGTCGACAACATTTTTTGCGTTTATCGTTCCCCTACACCTATCAGGATTTAATTAGCATAGGTATTAAGGAAGATTATTCGATGGCTTATCCTTCGCATATTGGTTTTCGGGT
>JAOZUV010000359.1 GCA_029938505.1 Bacteroidales bacterium
ATAAAAAACAATCAGGTGGTTCTGGTCAATTTGGTGAAGTTCATATGTTGATTGAACCTTATTCAGAAGATATGGTTGACCAAAAAGATTATCCTATTCGTGGACGCGATGAAGTAAATTTAGAATGGGGAGGAAAACTAATGATGCATACTTGTATCGTTGGAGGAGCAATTGATGCTCGTTTCATGCCAGCCATTATGAAAGGTTTAATGGAGAAAATGGAAGAAGGTCCATTAACAGGTTCTTATGCTCGTGATATTGTTGTAAGTATTTTTGATGGTAAAATGCACCCAGTAGATTCAAATGAGATTTCATTTAAATTAGCTGCTCGTCATGCTTTCCGCGATGCATTTAAAAATGCTGGATCAAAAATCATGGAGCCTATTTATAATGTTGAAGTTTTAGTTCCTGAAGATAGAATGGGTGATGTAATGACTGACTTACAAGGACGTCGTGCTATCATCATGGGAATGGAAGCCGAAGGTACGTATCAAAAAATTATTGCTAGAGTTCCATTGGCAGAAATGAATCGTTATTCAACCGCGTTGAGTTCAATTACATCAGGTCGTGCAATGTACGGAATGAAGTATGCTGAATATTCACAGGTTCCTAGTGATATCCAAGATAAACTCTTGAAAGAATACGAAGAAAGTTTAGAAGAAGAATAGATTTTTATCTACTCAGATATATTTATGAAACCCGGCCAAATTGGTCGGGTTTTTTTATTTGTAAGTACTCCACCTGTACGCTGTCATGTCGAAGAAGCGGAGCAACTGAGACATCTCAAGAAATAATACTAAAAGATTTCTCACTCTGTTCGAAATGACACAAAGGAATTGTCATGTCGAAGAAGTTAAATAAAAGGGGTGCAACCTTAAGGTTGCACCCCTTTTATCATTTACCAAAACAAATCCAAAATCTTAGCATGATCTTCATTGGTAAGTTGGTGATTTGCACCACCCACTTTATTCTCATTCATCGCTTTTAAAACATCAGCTTTATTTTCATCGCCTTTAACAATCTCGCTAAAACGAATTGGACACTCAATCGACTGGAAATAGTTTTCGAAAGCAGCTATGGTTTCATCAACCCCACCCACATCAAAAATATGTTTACCTAAAAAAGCAATCCGTTCAGGAATTATGTCTTTGTGAAACTTCATCCAAGCAGGAATAACTATAGTTAAACTTACCCCATGAGGAGTGTCATAAAGCAAGGATAAAATATGTCCTATACTATGCACACCCCAGTCGCCCGAAACACGTCCATACATCGTAATTTTATTTAATGCCATGGTTGCATCATACATGATATTTGCACGCAAATTATAATTCTGGAGATCGCCCAAAAGAGCCTCCCCATGTTCTATTCCATCACGCATTATAGCGAATACCATTTTGTCGGATAAAGTGGCTTCACCGGCTCCAAAATAAGCCTCCAAACAATGTGCTTGAAGGTCTGCAATTCCAAAAGCAGTATAATTTTTTGGCACCGAAAAAGTGTTCTCTGGATCGAGAAAAGAATGTTTGTTATAAATCAAATCATGGCCATAACCTAACTTTTGTTGAGTGGCTTTATTTTGAACCACTGCAAAAGGATTCATCTCTGTTCCGGTAGCTGCCAAAGTCAGTACTGAAATTAAAGGAATGGCCATTTCTGGCTGTGCTTTCCCAGCATAAAAATCCCAGCCCGTATGAGCCACAGGAATGGTAATAGATATAATTTTAGCCGAATCAATCACACTTCCCCCACCTACAGCAAGAACAATATCCACTTTGTTTTCTCTTCCTAATTTTGCAGCTGCATCCACATCTTCAACCAAAGGATTGGGTTTAATGCCACCGTATTCAAATACCTCAGCATTAATGCTTTTTAATTGTTTAATAGTCTTATTATAAATACCATTATTTTTAATAGAACCACCACCATAAATGAGTAAGACTCGTGTGCCAAATTCAGCAATGGCTTCGCCTAAACCATCCATTACACCTCTTCCAAAATGTAATTTTGTAGGATTGTATGCTATAAAGTTTTCCATAATAAAGTTTTTTAAATCATTAGATGTTTTTGGTACGCCATCCTAAACTTGATTCAGAATCTCAAAATATAATAACGTAGATCCTGAATCAAGTTCAGGATGACAATAGCTGTTATTTCTTATTTACAAATCAGCACATTACCCAATCGCTCCGCTGCCAAAACAAAGCTTTTCGGCTTCATCATAAATAACCCCAAATTGTCCGGCGGCAATTCCAGCAATGGCATCATCCGATTCCAATATATACAGATCGCCTTTTTTAACCATTATTCCCCCTGTAAATTCAGGAGTATGACGAATCTTAAATTTAACACGTTGAGGAGTGGAATAATCCTGATCAGACTTTTCATTGATCCAATGAAAATGTTTTAGCTCAACCGTATTACCATATTGAGAAATAGGATCGTAACCATTGGAAACGTAAATAATATTATTTTCAATATCCTTTTTAACCACAAACCAAGGACCCTGACTTAAAAACAAACCTCTTCTTTGCCCAATAGTATGAAACCAAAATCCTTTGTGCTTGCCTAATTTTTTTCCTGTTTCAAGTTCAACAATATCACCCTCTTTTTCGCCTACATATCGACGAATAAAATCGTTATAATTGATCTTTCCTAAGAAACAAATTCCCTGACTGTCGGGACGATGAGCACTGGGTAATTTCATTTCTTCTGCCAAACGCCTCACTTCAGGTTTTGGAATATCGCCAATGGGGAACATCAATTTACTCACTTGTGCTTGAGTAATCTGGGCTAAAAAATAAGTTTGATCTTTATGCTTATCAACGGCAGTTGCCAAATATTTTTTTTCATTAATGATTTTAGTATTGGCATAATGTCCCGTTGTAATCAGATCAAAATCTTTACCATACAATTCTTCAAATGCGCCAAACTTGATCATCTTATTACACATCACATCCGGATTGGGAGTCAATCCTTTTTTAACCTCATCCAAAGTATAGGAAATCACGCGTTCCCAATATAATTTTTGAAGATCAACAATCTCCATTTTCAATCCGTACTTTTTAGCCAAATAAGTGGTGATTTCAATATCCTCTTCCGAAGAACAATCGGTATAACCAGCGGTATCTTCCATACCAATTTTGATATAAAAAATAGTCGGCT
>JAOZUV010000035.1 GCA_029938505.1 Bacteroidales bacterium
CTTATATCTTACAGGAAGAAGAGACTCTATTGATGTTTTAGTAGCCATTGATTTGGATGGTAAAATAAAATGGCAAACTGATTATGGTCGTGCCTGGAATGCATCTTTTCCAAATAGTCGCTCAACTCCTACTATCGAAAACGAACGACTTTATGTTTCAAGTGGCTTTGGTGACTTGGCATGTATAAATGCACTCTCCGGAGAAATTATATGGCAAGTGAAAGCCTCCGAAAAATATGAAGGAACTTATGGTATCTGGGGAATTGCAGAATCTTTATTAATACTCGATGAGAAATTGTTTTTCACCTGTGGAGGTAATAAAACAACAATGCTAGCTCTCGATAAAATGACGGGTGAAACCATTTGGATGTCAGAATCATTGAAGGATAACCCATCTTATGTTTCTCCATTATTGATAAAAAATGAAGAAGATACTATCATTGTAAATGTGACTGAGAATTATATATTTGGATTGAATCCGGAAAATGGCGAAATACATTGGACATTTAGTTTTGGTGCTTTTGCTGGTGGAAAATGGCTTGCGAATATCCATACCAATACTCCAGTTTATTCAGAGGGTAAATTATTTGTGACCAGTGGCTATGACCACAGAAATGTAATGTTGGATTTATCTAAAGATTTGAAAAAAGTATTTTTTGCTTGGTCTGATGATGTGCTTGATACTCATCATGGTGGTGTTGTTAAAATTGACGATTATGTGTATGGTTCTAATTGGGAACATAACCGCATGGGTCGCTGGGTTTGCTTAAATTGGAATACGGGGGAGATTGTTTATGAAACAGAATGGATAAATAAAGGATCAATCATTTCAGCTGATGGATTATTGTATTGCTACGAGGAAAAAACAGGATTTATCGGTATAGCCAAAGTAACTCCCGAAGAGTTTAAAATTATAAGTTCATTTCAAGTTCCCTTAGGAAGTAAAGGCCCATATTGGTCTCACCCAATGATTAAAAATGGTAATTTATATATTCGCCATGGCGATGCCATAATGGCTTATAAAATAAGTCAATAACGTTATACTAAAAATCTGATCTAAACTTTAACTAATCGAAGATGAAGAAAAAATATTTATTCTCCTTACTCATTATTGCACTAATTTATACTAACAGTTTAGCACAGGTTTATGAATGGAGAGGAGAGGGTAGAAATGGTATTTATGATGGGAAAGGGTTGTTAACTGAATGGTCCGAAAATGGGCCAGTATTAAATTGGTCTTTGCTTGATCTACCAACTGGATATTCATCTCCTTCTATTGCTTATAATACAATTTATTTGGCAGGTTCCAGAGATTCTGCAGATGTTTTAGTGGCAATAAGTTTGGATGGTGAAATTAAATGGGAGAGAGCCTTTGGTAGAGCATGGTTAAATAATTATAGAGCTGGTCGATCAACACCTACCATTGATGATAATAAAGTTTATGTTACTAGTGGAATGGGAGAAGTTGTTTGTTTTAATGCTTTGGACGGAGAAATTATTTGGAAGGTTGATGCTCATGGGATTCATGAAGGAAAATTTGGTCGTTTTGGATTGTCTGAATCCATTTTGATTGTGGATGATAAAGTATTTTATACATGTGCTGGTGATAAAACAACGATGATAGCCTTAAATAAATTAAATGGAAATCTCATATGGGCAAGCGAGAGTATTGGTGATTCTCCGGCATATTGTTCCCCTCTACTCATTGAAAAAGACGGAATAAGAATTATAACAACCCTGACAAAAAAATATCTTATTGGTATAAATCCTGAAAATGGAAATATCATATGGAAATTTAATTATAGTGATTATGCTGGCGAACGTGCCTATAATAATCATTCAAACACGCCCACTTATCATGATGGAAGTTTGTTCATTTCAAGCGGATATAATCATAAAAGTGTAAAATTAAAATTAGCTGAAGATTTAAGTTCTGTTTCTATTGAGTGGATCAATGAAGTTTTGGATAATCATCATGGTGGGATTGTAAAGCTAGGTGATTATATCTATGGTTCAAGTTGGGATAATAACTCAAATGGAAAATGGATTTGCTTGGATTGGAATACAGGTGAAATTATGTACGAAACAGAATGGTTTAATAAAGGCCAGATTATAGCAGCGGGTGATTATTTATATTGTTATGATGAGAAATACGGGAATGTAGCATTAGTTAAAGCTGCCCCCTATGAGTTTAATGTAATTAGTTCATTCAAAATTACTCAAGGTAAACGAGGTCCTTTTTGGGCACATCCTGTCATTGATAATGGATTACTATATATGAGACATGAAGATGCATTTATGGTATACAATATTGCTAAATAATAAAATATTTAATTATGAAAAATCAATTCTCAATTATTATTATTTTCCTTATTATTACCTTATTGACTAGTTGCTCCAATACTATTACACTCGATAGCAGTCAATGGAGAGGTCCTAATCGAGATGGGAAATTCCCTGATAAAAATCTGCTAAAGGAGTGGCCTGAAAACGGACCTGCTCTTGTATGGAAATTTGACCAACTTGGAAAAGGATATACATCTCCAGCTTTCACCTCTGATCGCTTTTATATTACTGGAACAACTGATAGTATTGGTTCTGTTTTTTGTTTTGATCACAAAGGAAATCTTAATTGGAAAAAAGAATATGGCAAAGAATGGTTGGTGAATTTTCCTGGATCCAGATCAACTCCAACAATTGCTGGAGAATTGGGTTATGTGTTGAGTGGTTTAGGAGTGTTGTATTGTTTTAATGCTGAAAACGGAGACAATGTATGGACAATTGATTTGATGGAAGAGTATGGTGGACAAGTTGTGAGATTTGGTATAACTGAAGTATTAACTGTTGATGGCGATATAATTTATTGCACTCCAGGGGGCATAAAATCTAATATACTGGCCTTAAATCGTTTCACTGGTGATTTGATATGGGAAAGCATGGGTAGTGGAAAATCAAATGCTTATTGCCCTATAACAATATTTACTCATAATGGAACAAAATATTTAGGAACCGTTACAGCCATGACTGCTATGGCTATTAATGCAGCTAATGGCGAAGTTGCTTGGACATATCCAACAGAAAATAAAGCTGCCATTCATGGCAATTCCCCTATTTATCGAGATGGATTCCTATTTATTATGAACGGCTGGGGAAACGGAAGCTTTATGTTGAAAATTAGTGATGATGGTAAAAGTGTTGAGCGAGCATGGAAAAATAATTTAATGGACTTAGAAAATGGGGATGCTATCCTTATTGATGATAATTTATATGGTGCCAATTGGACTGAAAAAGGTGTAAGTTGTGTTGATTGGAATACGGGCGAAGAAAAATTTGCTAATAAAGATTTTGCTTCAGGAACACTATGTTATGCTGATGGATTATTCTATTTATATGGAATTAATGGGAAAATAGGATTGCTAAGAGCAACTAATACCACATTAACAACTATAAGTTCATTTCAATTAGAAGGGAAGAAAAGTCGCGATCATTCAGCGCACCCCGTAATTTATGATAAGAAATTGTATTTACGATATGATTCACTTCTATGGGTTTATGATATTTCGATATAGTTATTTATAAAAGAAATATTTAGCATTGAATTATATTCTCCATTCGTTAATTCAAAATGGTCATTTGTATATTAGACAGGTTGACTTATTAGAGGTTTACGATCTTAGGGTCTTAATTATTAACCCTATTATTAAATCGTAAAATCATGAAAAAATTATTATCATTTTTATCAATATTGCTTGTACTTCAAAGTTGTCAATCTGATGAAATAGAAATTAGTCAATGGCGTGGACCTAATAGAGATGGTGTATTCCCTGCAAAAAATCTTTTAAAATCGTGGCCAGAAAATGGCCCTGAGTTGATTTGGAAATATGATGATCTTGGTTGTGGATATGCTTCTGCAGCTGTATTATCAGATAGAGTAATTACGATAGCAACAATCGATAGTATTAGTTATGTGATGGCATTCGATCATGAGGGTAGAGTTTTATATAAAAATGAATTAGGCCCCGAGTGGATGACTAATTTTCCTGGTAGTCGTTCCACTCCCTTATTATATGATAATTATGGGTATTATTTAGGAGGTCTTGGCATTTTGTATTGTTTTGAAATTGAAACAGGAGAAATAAAATGGACAAAAAATTTATTCACTGAATTTGATGGACTTAATAATAAATATGGAATTACAGAAAACTTATTAATTGAAGGGGATAAATTATTTTGTATGCCAGGAGGCAAAAAAGATAATATAATTGCGCTGAATAGAAATAATGGTGAGTTTATATGGAGATGTGAAGGAAATGGGGATATTAGTGGATATGCTACTCCTGTTTTAATCGAAATAGCGAAAGAGAAATATTTAATTACGATATCCGATACAACCCTTCTTTCTGTCAATGTAAAGGATGGCGTCTTAGCGTGGAAGTATAATATGATAACAGGCAACCCTCTCCCAATTTATCGGGATGGATATTTATTTCTTATGGACTATATAACAGCTAAAGACCGAGGTGCTATAATGCTTAAAGTAGCCGATGATGGAAAATCTGTAACTAAAGAATGGTTCTCAAATAGCTTGAATACTATTGTGATGATGGGAGGAGAACTCATTATTGATGACAAAATTTATGGATCAAATGCCCGTAAGCGAAGTCTTTATTGCATAGATTGGAAAACCGGAGCACCTATTGATTCAATTAAAATTAACAGTTTTATATCGACCCTAATTGCTGCTGATGAAATGATTTATTCTTATGATTTTGGAGGTGATGTAAGCTTATTAAAACATGATGAAAATGGATTTAATACCGTTAGCACATTTAAAGTAGAAGGTGGAAAAGAAAGACAACATTGCTCTCATCCTGTAATTCATGATGGTCGTTTATATATAAGGCATGATAATAGCTTATTTGTTTATGATATTAAAAAGAAATCCTAGTGATTTTGTATCTTCGGTGTTGGAAAGATGAGTGTAAAAAATATTGCTGATAAAAGATAAATAATTGCTTGCATATGCCTAAGAGACGGATAGAAATAGCTGTGATTTTTTTCACAATTTTAACAATTCTTATTGTTTTTGTTTATTGGTTCTTATACAATCCAACAAATGGTTTTTCAGTGAGTTTGCCAGGGAAGGATAATCGCCCGGCTTTGGCTGCAGGAGCTTCTGAAAACATTAAAATTGGAGCTAGTTTCATGCAGTATGCAACTCATACTTCCAATCTTCAGGGTAAGTGGACCGGTTTTCGTGGTGCCGATTTTGATAATATTAATAAAGAAAATATTCCTTTAATAGATAGTTGGGGTGAGGGTCCTGATATCTTATGGGAAGTTGAATTGGGAGAAGGTCATGCTGCTCCGGTAATTTACAATGGAAAAGCTTACTTACTTGATTATGTCGAAGATCGTCATACAGATGCTCTTCGTTGTTTCTCTTTGGAAACAGGAGAGGAGTTATGGAGTCGTTGGTATATGGTTAAGGTAAAACGTAATCATGGTATGTCGCGTACCGTTCCGGTAATTACTGATAAGTATTTGATTACAATTGGTCCACGATGTCATATAATGTGTGTAAATCCTGAAACTGGTGACTTTTTATGGGGTAAAGATTTAGTTCAAGAATATGGAACAGAAATACCCTTTTGGTATACAGGGCAATGCCCAATTATTGTAGATGATGTTGCCATCTTGGCTCCCGGAGGTTCTTCTTCTTTAATAATTGGTGTAGATTGTGCTACAGGCGATGTTCTATGGGAAACGCCTAATCCAGATAAATGGCAAATGTCACATTCTTCCATTGCACTTATGACTTTTGAAGGTAAAAAAATGTATGTATATGCTGCTATTGGAGGGATTTGTGGTATTTCAGCCGAAGGCGAAGATCTTGGTGAAATATTATGGAAAACCACCGCTTTTAATCCTAATGTGGTTGCACCCTCTCCAGTGATCCTGGAAAATGGCCGTTTTTATATGACAGCTGGTTATGGTGCCGGTGCTGCTTTATTTCAATTAGTAAAAAATACAGAGTCTTATTCCGTTGAACTGATTCAAAAATATAAGCCAAAAGATGGAATTGCAGCCGAACAACAAACGCCTATTTATTATCAAGGGCGAATGTTTGGAATTTTACCAAAAGATGCTGCGGGATTACGAAATCAATTTGTGTGTGTTGATCCTAATGATTGTACCAATATTTTGTGGGCTAGTGGCAAATCCGATCGTTTTGGATTGGGACCATATATCATAGCTGATAATAAATTCTTTATTTTGAAAGATGATGGCACATTAACCATTGCCAGAGTTAATTTAAACCATTTTGAGCTATTGGATAAAACTAAAGTTATGGATGGGCATGATGCATGGGGACCTTTCGCCATTGCTGATGGCTATATGTTAATGAGAGATTCAAAAAAAATGCTTTGTATAAATATTAGAGCTAAATAAAATGAAATCAAAACCTATACTAATTATTTCGGTAGTACTGTTATTGGTCATTGTTGCTTTTATGGCTAAAGACCTTTTTTATTCTGAAGGTCCAAACCCGGAAAATATTTATGAATATGATCTGAAAAAATTTAAAGAAACGGATTCTACATTAATTTGCTATAAGGAAGTTGTACAACTTAAGCCTGAAACTGAGTATTTGTATGGAATTGCTACGGATAATGACGATAATCTTTATATATCGGGTTCAGAAACTGTATTTATTTATGATGTAAATGGTAATTTGATAAATTCAATAGACTTGGGTAATAATGCTTATTGTCTGACAATATCTGAATCTGGTAAAATATATTTAGGAATGCCCGGTCATGTTGAAGTTTGGAATTCGAATGGCGAACAATTAGAATCTTGGGATAGCATGGGTGATAAAGCAATTTTTACATCCATAGCTATAAATGAAGAGTCTGTTTTTGTTGCTGATGCAGGAAATAAAATCGTTTACCATTATAATCTTAAAGGAGAACTTCAAAATAATATTGGAGAGAAGAATAAGGAAAAAGAAATTATGGGTTTTATTTTACCCAGTGCTTATTTTGATTTATTAATAGGTAGAGATAATGAATTGTGGGTTGTAAATCCGGGTATTCATCAATTGGAACACTATCGTTCAAATGGAGATTTAATATCTTCTTGGACGAGAACATCCATGCAATTGGATGGCTTTAGTGGTTGTTGTAATCCATCGCATATTGCTATGCTTTCAGATGGCTCATTTGTAACCAGCGAAAAAGGAATTGAGAGAGTGAAAATTCATCATCCTAATGGAGAATTTAAATGTGTAGTTGCCAGTCCTGAAGATTTTATTAATGGGACAACGGATTTGGATTTAGCAGTAGATTCAAAAGATAGAATTTACATCTCCGATCCAAAGAAAGGAATTGTTAGAGTATATGATAAAATTGATAATAAATGATTTCTTATGATAGATAGAAGGGCGTTTATTAAGAAGATTGGGCGGAGTTTAATTGTGGGTGGTGTAATCGCAGGAAGCGGCTATTTATTGTTAAAACCGAAAACTGGCGAGAGCTGTAATTTTGATTTTATCTGTAAGAATTGTCGTCAGTTAAATAAATGTTCATTGCCGGAAGCGGAGGATTTTAAAAAGAATAATAAATCTACTAAAGATTAGTTATGGCCAAGGAAAAGTCAAATAAAGGTATGGACAGACGTGAGTTTCTTAATAATGGACTCAGGCTTTCTCTTGCATTAGGAATTGGTGGAATTGGGGCTGTATTAGCCGCTAAATCATATGGCGAGGAAATGGTTTGGCAATTGGATGCTTCAAAATGCGTTCAGTGCGGTCGATGTGCCACCGATTGTGTATTGGCGATATCAGCTGTGAAATGCATGCATGTATATGATATGTGTGGCTATTGTGATTTGTGTGGTGGGTACTTTAGACCGGAAGCTAAGGACCGATCAACAGCTGCCGAAAACCAATTATGTCCAACGAGTGCCATTGAACGAAAATTCATTGAAGAACCATTTTTCGAATATCATATAGACGAAGATCTTTGTATCGGCTGTGCAAAATGTGTTAAAGGATGTGGTGCTTTTGGAAACGGTTCTATGCAAATTCAGGTGAATCATAGTATTTGTGTGAATTGCAACGAATGCTCTATCGCCAGAGTTTGTCCTTCGGATGCATTCTCACGAGTACCGGCAAGCAACCCATATCTGTTTTCGGGTTATAAAAAAGATCAAAAGAAAATTTAATTTGCGGGAAATACGAATGAAAAAGAAAATTGTCATACTCTTATTTATAATTCTTAGTGGATTGCAATTCACGAATGCTGTTGCGCAACAGCGTTTCCCAAAACCAGAATTTGAATCAGGACATACGCAGCCTCCTACAATTATGCCAGAGGCTCGTTCAGCCTTACTCGAGTACCTCGATATTTTTGTTTTATTGGCGAGTTTATCATTGGTTACATGGTTAGTGCTTAAAAAACGTTCCAGAATTGGGGTATTTTGGATGTCAGTATTTTCAATTATATATTTTGGTTTTTTTCGGGAAGGATGTGTTTGCTCGGTGGGCTCATTGCAAAATATTGTGTTGGCGATTTTTAATCCCGATTATCATATTCCTTTTTCAGTAATTATCTTTTTTACAGCACCTCTGATATTCTCATTATTTTATGGAAGAACATTTTGTGCCGCTGTTTGTCCATTGGGAGCCATTCAGGATTTCTTTTTGCTACGTCCGGTAAATATGAAATCGTGGCTGCAATCAGTTTTGGGTTTAATTCCATATATCTATTTGGGTCTTTCCATTTTATATGCAGCCACTTCCACAGATTTTATTATTTGTCGATATGATCCATTTATTGGAATATTCCGCTTAAATGCAACATTTATGATGTTTGCTTTGGGAGGTGCTTTTTTACTGATCAGTATGTTTATCGGAAGACCCTATTGTCGTTTTCTTTGTCCTTATGGTGTATTGCTAAACCTTACAAGTCGTTTATCTAAAAAACATTTAACCATCACACCTACACATTGTATTCAATGTCGTTTATGTGAAGATTCTTGTCCTTTTGGTGCCATTGATAAGCCGGAAGAAGCAAAATCAGTTGAGACCAGAAGAACAATTATTAAAAGATATTCGTGGCTAATTATACTAATACCAGTACTGATGTTTATTGGTGGCTGGACTGTTGCAAGTTTCCATGAAACCTTGGCTAAAGTGAATCCTAAAGTTCGTTTGGCTAGTATCATACTTGAAACCCCAGAGGTTTTAGATGAGGATACAAGTTTGGATATCGATGCTTTTAAGGATTCAGGACAAACTAGTGCTGAATTATACACCGAAGCGGCTACTATTGTCAGCGACTTTTACATCGGTGGATGGATATTGGGTGCTTTCTTGGGCTTAGTATTCGGATTGACTTTGATACAATTAACAATTATTAGATATAGAACGGATTATACCCCAAACAAAGGCACATGTTTCAGTTGTGCTCGATGTGTTGATTATTGTCCAGTTGAGAAAGAAGGGAATGAATTATAAAATGCAAAAAATATGAGTTTAGAAGAAAAAAACAAATTTAGTATAAATGTAGATTTATGGCGTTGGATAGCCGTCATCTCAGGAATCTTTGCATTTTTAATGTGTTTCTTGGTCATCGCCAATTATATTCAAATTAATCGTTTGGATCCGGTGAATACCGAAACAATCAATACACTAATTGTTCGTTTAAGCGAAAATCCTAATGATGAAGCTTTGCGTAACGAAATTAGGGCATTGGATCTACTTGTTCGGAAAGCCTATTTTACCAATCAGTGGCAAGTACGCACGGGTGGGTATATTTTGCTTATTAGTTTAGCTTTGATGCTAATCTCAATTCAAATTATAAAATCAGCCAAACCGATTGATCCAAGTATTGATGATACAAAGAAGGAGAGTGATCAATTATTAAAAAAACTATCCCGAAAATGGATTGCCATAGGTGGTGTTTCGATTATTGCTATTGCCCTATTTCTAGCTTTTCTTACACATGAGAAGTTGGAAACTACATTTACAGAGGCAGCCATAGCTGCTGTTCTCGATGAGGCAGATGATACGGAAGATAAAACTGTGAAAAAAGTCAGTACATCAGAAATAGTTGAAAAAAAAGAAGTTGTTGAACCAAAAGTAGAAGTTGAAAAAGAAGAAATAGCAATAATTGAACCTGAGGTTAAGGCAGTGGCTCAAGAAGTAGAACCTGTGTCTGAAGAAAGCAAGCCTATTATTGTAAGTACTTCAGATTTTATGTTAGATGCACAAAAAAATTATCCATCCTTTAGAGGAGCAGGTGGGTTGGGTATTGCTTACCAAAAAAATATTCCAACAAATTGGGATGGAGCAAGCAATCAGAATATATTATGGAAAGTGAAATTGAATTTACCGGGTTATAACTCACCAATTATTTGGGGTAATAAATTATTTTTAACTGGTGCAAATTCTGCGGCTAAAGAAGTTTATTGTTATAATAAAAATACAGGTGTACTCATCTGGACCAAGTCTGTTAAAGATATCCTTGGTTCGCCGGCTAAAGCACCAAATGTTACCGACGATACTGGAATAGCAGCACCTACAGCTGCAACTGATGGCGAAAATGTATATGCCATTTTTGCTGATGGAGATATTATTGCTTTTGATATGAATGGCAATCAAGTCTGGGCTAAAAACTTGGGACTTCCTCAAAATCATTATGGGCATTCCTCTTCGCTCTTAGTTTATGAAAATAAACTCATCGTTCAATATGATCATGGAAAATCTGCGAAAGTCATGGCTTTGTCGACTACCACAGGCGATGAAATATGGAGCACTGCTCGAAATGTTCGTATCTCATGGGCTTCTCCGGTAATTGCTAATCGCGGCGATCAAATAGAAGTGATCCTTATTGCAGATCCAAATATAGCAGGATATGACGTAAATACTGGTCAGGAGTTATGGAGCATTAAATGTATTTATGGTGAAGTCGGCCCTTCAATTGCTTACGCAGATGGGATCGTTTTTGGCTTAAATGAATATGCTAGTTTGCTTGCAATTTCAGGAGGTAATCAACCGGAAGTTCTTTGGGAAGATTTTGATTATTTGTCGGATGGACCAAGCCCCATTGCTACAAAAGATTTGCTTTTTGTAGCTACGAGTTATGGTGTGGTTGTTTGTCATAATGCTAAAACAGGCGAAAAATACTG
>JAOZUV010000036.1 GCA_029938505.1 Bacteroidales bacterium
AATGCAGATATTCAGCTGCTTTTACCTTATAGTATGGGGCGTATCAATGCTGATGGAAATGGTGAAATGAGTATTAATGTGAATTCTAGAGGTGATTTTGAAATTTTTGGGGATTATTTCATTAATAAGGGAACCTTTCTATTTACACTTCAAAATATAGTAAATCGCCGCTTTAGTATTATTGAAGGTGGGAGAATTTCATGGAATGGTAATCCCTACGAAGCACTTATCAATGTTCAAGCTTTGTATAAAACAAAAGCAAGTTTGGCTGAGATTGAACCCGATCTTACACGACGTGTAAATGTTGATTGTTATTTAAGTTTGAAAGAACAACTTTTTGACCCTCTTATTGATTTTAGCTTTAAACTTCCTAATGTTGATAAAACTACAGAACAATTAACTTATGCAATGATTGATACAACCAATGATGCAGTGATGAATCAACAGTTAATTTATTTGCTTGTATTGGGAAGTTTTAGCTATGAACAAGTTAATACTGCTACGATTGGAGCATCATCATTTAATCTGATATCTAATCAGCTGAGTAGTTGGTTGTCGCAAATTAGTAAGGATTTTGATATTGGGATTAATTATCGTCCAGGAGATGATCTTTCGCGAGAAGAAGTAGAAGTAGCCCTTTCAACGCAGTTTTTTGATAATCGTGTGACTATTGATGGCAATGTAGGAGTGATTGGCTTACAAAATACAAATTCAAATCCATCTGATATTGTTGGCGATGTAAATATTGAAGTTAAAATTACGGATGATGGACGATTTAGAATTAAAGCCTTTAATCGATCAAATGTGAGTACCATTGAAAATGTAAATAAGTATGATAATCTAGCTCCAAACACTCAGGGTGTGGGTATATTTTATCGGAAGGAATTTGACAGCTTTAGTGAATTGTTTAGAAAAAAGAGTGCTCAGAAAAAAAATAAGACAAGCGTTCAGGATTCTACTCGAAAGGAATCAAATAACTAAAAATTTCCAGAAGCTTTGTGAAAATAATTTCTCAATTGAGTTTTTCTGTGTAAATTTATTATAAATTTTCATACATGAGTTTTACGGTTTATAAATCATCTGCCGGTTCGGGTAAAACCTACACATTGGTAAAAGAATACCTGAAAATTATTCTTCGGAATCCTAATGATTTCCGTAATATTTTGGCTGTTACCTTTACAAACAAGGCTGCCAATGAGATGAAAGATCGTGTGATTGAAAATTTAAAGGAATTGGCAAATTCTGAGCATGATCCCAATAACAAAGCCATAAAATATCTTTTACCTGAATTGTTAAATGAAACAGATCTTTCGAGAGAGGAGATTATTAAAAATGCCAGAAAGTCTTTAGCCTTAATTCTTCATAATTATTCTGATTTTTCCGTTAGTACCATCGACAGTTTTGTACACAAAATTATCAAGACTTTTGCTTACGATTTACACCTCCCTCTGAATTTTGATGTTGAGTTAAATGCAGATCAATTATTGATTGAAGCCATCGATATTTTAATTAATCGGGTGGGTATTGATGAAGAATTGACTGATTTGTTAATTCGGTTTACCGAATCAAAAGCCGATGATGAGAGTGATTGGCATATTGAAAATGATTTATTAAGTTTGGCTAAAACGCTTGTTAAAGAAGATGGGCAAGCAAATGTGTCTCGTTTGAAGGAACTGACTTATCAGAATTTTAAAGATTATGCCGAGCAGTTAAATGCATTCATACGCGATTTTAAAACGAGAGTTACAGAACAAGCATCTGATGCTATAAAAATAATTAATTATCATCAAATCGATTATGCTTCTTTTTATCAGGGGAAGAGAGGACTGGTAGGATATTTTATAAAATTATCAAAACAGAGTAACAACGATTTTTTTGAAAATAAAAATGCTATAAAAACGATTAAAGAAGATAAGTGGTATGCAGCTAAAGCGAATCAAGATGAACAATCATCTATTGAGGGGATTAAAGATGAGTTAAGAAATATCTATGCAAAGCTTCAACAAATTATTGAGAAAGATTTTAAAATATATTCTTTATATAAAATTCTTGCTAAACAGATTTATCCTTTGGCTGTTCTTAATGAAATTGAAAAGATCGTTACCGAAATTAAGAATCAAAATAATATTGTTCATATTTCAGAATTTAATAAGCAGATTTCAAAAATTGTTTTCTCCGAACCTATTCCTTTTATCTACGAACGTTTGGGTGAAAAATATAAGCATTTCTTAATTGATGAATTTCAGGATACCTCTGTTTTGCAATGGCAGAATATGATTCCGCTAATTGATAATTCATTATCTGAAGGCCATTTTAATATGATAGTAGGCGATGGTAAACAGGCTATTTATCGTTGGCGTAGTGGAGAAGTGGAGCAGTTTGCTTGTTTACCCGAAATATTCAATAAAGAAAATCTACCCCTTTCTGACGAACGTGAAAATAATTTGAAGCGTAATTATCAGGAACAATTATTGGCTAATAATTTTCGCTCAAAAAAGGAGATAGTTACTTTTAATAATGATTTTTTCAAAATAATTTCAGGAAAATTAGATGATTCTTTTAGAGGAATTTATGATGGTATGGAGCAATCTGCTAATAAAGATAATACAGGAGGCTATGTTCATCTTGAATTTGTTTCTAAGTCAGAGGATAAAACTCAAGAACCCATTTTGCCAAGACTAAAAAGTCTGATTGATGATATTCTGGATTCCAATCGTAAGTTATCAGATATTGCTTTATTATGTCGAACTAAAAAAGATGCTCGATTGTGTTCCTCCTATTTAATGGAAAATAATATTTCTGTTCTTTCATCTGAATCCTTATTGCTTTCTGCCTCTTCTGAAATAAATTTAATTATATCGTTTATCCGTTATTTATTGAATCCCTTTGATAAAATTCATTTGGCTTCTGTTTTGCAATATTTAATAAATAAAAAAGAAATTAAAGAGAAGTCCTTAGTTGAGGTTTTCAATACTATAAGAAAGGAAAGTTCGCTAACAAAAATGCAAGAGCTACAAGCCTTTTTTAGTAAAAATGGCTATTCATACAATTCATATCGTTTATTGACGCTTCCAATTTATGATTTGTTAGAAGAGATTATAAGAGTTTTTGATTTTGATAAAAAAGTTGATCCTTATTTGCAATTCTTTTTGGATGCTGCCCTTAAGTATAGTTTAAATGGGAAATCCAATGTCAATGATTTTTTGGATTGGTGGGATAAAGAAAAGGAAAATGAGTCGGTGATTATTCCAGAAGGAATTGATGCTATTCGTGTGTTAACCATTCATAAAGCGAAAGGTCTTGAGTTTCCCATAGTTATTTATCCCTTTGCAAACGAACGAGTGAAAAGAGGCTTGAATCGTTTGTGGTTGGAAGTTGATGATGATTTATTGCCAAAGCTGGATGTAGCCTATTTACTCGTAAATAAAGATTTGGGAGAAACTATTTATAGTGATAATTATTAACATGAGATGGCCAAATCATTGCTCGATTTAGTCAATTTATTATATGTTGCTTTTACCCGCTCTGTTGAGCAATTATATGTTTTAACGAATGAGGTATCTAAGAGTAAAAGCGAAACCATTGATATTCCCCGATTAATCAAATATTATTTAGAACAAAAAGGCTTGTGGACAGAAGAAAATCAAGTGTATACTTTTGGAGAACTTTTAAAATCTGATATCGAAAACAAAAAACTAACTCAAAGTTATGTGCTTGAAAAATTTTATTCGGTCGATTGGCGGAATAATCTACAAATTAGTACATCAGCACCTGATATTTGGGATGTTGAAAACCCTGAACGAAATAAAGAAAAAGGAAATTTAATTCATTTACTACTCTCTCAAATCGAAACAGCTGATCAGATTGAAAAACTTATTTTACAAAATGTTGAAAGAGGTGTCATTGATGCTTCTCAAAAAGATGAAGTTAAAGATATCTTGAAAAGAATAATTGCTCATCCAGATGTGCAGCCTTATTTTAAACAAGGATTGAATGTAAAAGCCGAAGCTGAAATTTTATTGGAGTCAGGATTAACCATTCGCCCCGATCGATTAATAATTGATAATGATCATATAATTATTATTGATTATAAAACTGGAAAACCTCAGGAAAAGCACATTAAACAGATTGATCGCTATGCAGATATTCTTTTGCAAATGGACTATTCATCTGTTGAAAAAATATTGATTTATATTGATGAAAGCGTATTTGTTAAAAAGTGGGAATGATTCGTCTAAATTTTTCTTTTCTAAATATAAAAAGAGCTCCTCATAAGTTTAATTAATCAAATGAAATTTGCTAATTTCGTACACTAATTTTCAAGCCGATGAGTATTTTAATTAAGAATATAAAAGAGCTTATTCAAATTCAAGATAAAACTGTCAAATTTATTGAAGGAAAAAACATGGCAAGCTTGAGAACTCTCAAAGATGCTTGGCTGTTTATCAAAGATGGTTTGATTGCAGATTTTGGTCCAATGTCTGGCTTTAGTGAAGATGTTGTTGAAAATGAAAATGAATTGATTGAGTTGGATGCCAAAGGACGAATGGTGTTTCCTTCTTTTTGTGATTCCCATACTCATCTAGTTTATCCAGCTAGCCGTGAAATTGAATACATTGATAAAATTAAAGGTTTGTCCTACGAGGAGATTGCTAAACGAGGTGGAGGAATCCTTAATTCAGCTAAGAAAATGCAAGAGGTTTCAGAAGATGAGCTTTATGAGTCAGCCATGAATCGTTTGGATGAGATTATGCAAATGGGAACAGGTGCTGTTGAAATTAAAAGTGGTTATGGTTTAACTACCGAGAGCGAGTTGAAAATGCTCAGAGTTATAAAACGATTGAAAGAAGATCACCCTCTCACTATTAAATCTACTTTTTTAGGAGCACATGCTATTCCTGCTGAATATAAAGAAAGACAAACAGAATACGTTGATTTGGTAATCAATGAAATGATTCCTCAAGTTGCAGCAGCAGAATTGGCTGATTATGTAGATGTATTTTGTGATCGAGGGTTTTTTACTGTGGAAGATACCGATCGTATTTTAAATGCTGCTATGAAATATGGTCTTCGTCCGAAAATTCATGCCAATGAATTGGATTATTCTGGAGGTATTCAAGTGGGAGTGAAGTATAACGCACTTTCTGTCGATCATCTTGAATTTACGGGGGATAAAGAAATAACATCATTACTAAACTCGCAGACTATGCCAACAGTTTTACCGGGTGCTGCTTTCTTTTTGGGGATGGTTTATGCGCCTGTGCGCAAAATGATTGATGCTGGTTTACCAGTGGCTTTAGCAAGTGATTTCAATCCTGGTTCATCTCCTTCAGGAAATATGCAATTGATTGTTTCGATGGCAAGTATCCTATACAAGATGCTCCCTGAAGAAGCCATTCATGCAACAACTATTAACACAGCTTATGCGATGGGAATTCAAGAAGAATTGGGAAGCATTACTAAAGGAAAAATAGCCAATGTTTATATCACAAAAGAAATTCCTACTTACGAATTTATGCCTTATTATTATGGTTCAAATAAAGTAGAGAAAGTGATTATTAATGGAGAAATTCAATAAAAAATATAAATCAGTTTTAATATGAAAAAACTAATCGAATGCGTACCTAATTTTAGTGAAGGTCGCGATATGAGCATCATCAAACAAATTACTGATGAGATTGAAAAAGTAGATGGTGTAAAATTGTTGGATGTTGATCCGGGTGCAGCCACTAATCGAACAGTTGTTACTTTTGTTGGTACTCCAGAGGAAGTGATTGATGCAGCTGTAATTGCTGTTAAAAAAGCTTCTGAATTGATTGATATGAGTAAACATACAGGCGAACATCCTCGTATGGGAGCAACAGATGTTTGTCCATTAGTTCCTATCGCCGGTATTACCATGGAGGAAACTGTTGAATATGCTCGTATTCTGGCAAAACGAATTGGAGAAGAATTAGGGATTTCTGTTTATTGCTATGAAAATGCTGCCTTTACAGAAGAACGCAGAAACTTGGCTAATTGCCGTAAGGGTGAGTACGAAGCCATGGCCGAAAAATTAAAAGACCCGCATTGGAAACCTGATTTCGGTCCTACGGAATTAAATGTTAAAGCTGGGGTTACGGCTGTTAGTGCCAGAGATTTCTTGGTTGCTTTCAATGTAAATTTAAATACAACTTCCACGCGTCGTGCCAATGCTATTGCTTTTGATGTTCGTGAACGTGGACGTACAAAACGCGAAGGCAATCCCGTCACAGGGAAAATTGTGAAAGATGAAAATGGTAAACCTGTGATGATACCTGGTTCATTGAAATCAGTGAAGGCTATTGGTTGGTTTATTGAAGAATATGGGGTAGCTCAAATTTCGATGAATCTCACTAATATTTCAATTACTTCAGCACATGAAGCTTTTGATGAAGTTGATAAAAGAGCAACGGCTCGCGGTATTCGTGCTACGGGTTCTGAACTGGTTGGTTTAATCCCATTGCAAGCGATGCTTGATGCCGGGAAGTATTTCTTACGTAAACAAAACAGATCATTGGGTGTTGATAATGATGAGTTAATTAAAATTGCCATTAAATCAATGGGATTGGATGAACTTAAACCATTTGATCCTAGAGAAAGAATTATTGAATATGTATTAGAAGGTGATAAGCAAGATAAACTTGTTGATATGAATCTGGTTGAGTTTGCGAACGAAACAGCTTCTGAATCGCCTGCTCCTGGAGGTGGATCTATCTCTGCTTACGCCGGTGCGATGGGAGTATCTTTAGCAACTATGGTAGCTAATCTTTCATCTCACAAACGTGGATGGGATGAGCGTTGGGAAGAATTCTCTGAATGGGCTGAAAAGGGTCAAAAACTAAAGGATGAGCTTTTATTCTTGGTAGATGAAGATACCAATGCATTTAATAAAATTATGGATGCTTTTGGCTTACCAAAAAAATCTGAAGAAGAAAAAGTAGCTCGTATGCAAGCTATTCAGGATGCTTCAAAATATGCGATTGAAATTCCTTTTAAAGTGATGCAAAAATCATTTGAATCGATGGAAGTAATTAAAGCTATGGCTGAGGTTGGAAATCCAAATTCAGTATCAGATGCTGGTGTTGGAGCACTTTGTGCACGAACCGCTGTGATGGGTGCTTATTTAAATGTAAAGATCAATGCGACTGATATCGAAGACAAAATTTTTGCTGAAGAAAAATTAAGTCAAGGAGCTGAAATTGAAAATAAAACAATTGCTCTTGAAACTGAGATTTTGAAAATTGTAAACGAAAAAATTGGGTAGATTTCTAATCTTAAAAAATAATAGATCTCCATTCAAATTTTTGAGTGGGGATTTTTAATTCATTGCTTTCCGATAAATGTCTAGGATGATATCTTCTGTAATATTTCCTGGAGTAATTTCAACATCACCCTTTACAATAGTTTGTTTTGCAAAGTTGGGAAGTTCAGATTCTTTTACACCGTAATCCGATAATTTTGTTGACACACCTAAATGTTGAATAAAATTTTCAAGCCCGCCTTTGTGGGCAAATAATTTATCAATAATTATTATTTTACTAGGTTCTATATTGTTTCCTTCTAGATAATTAAGAAATGCAGGTTGAAGAATGATGCAAGCTTTCCCGTGAGCTAAGCCGTGAAATGTTGTTAAAGGATAACCCATTATATGTGGCAAGATTGTACTCGCATGACTGATTACAATACCTCCTAATAATGCTGCATAAGCCATTTTATTCATGGCTCCCACCTCTTTTTTTGCAGCATTCTCTATATTTTCAATAATAATTTTGATGGCTTCTAATGCCAGTTGATCATTTAACTCAAAACTTAAGTTTGAAAGATAAGCTTCAATGGAGTGAGCCAATGCATCCAATCCGGTGTTAACAATTACTGAGGGTGGCATTGAATAAGTGAGTTCAGGATCAATAATTGAAACTATCGGGAAAATTTGTGGATGCGAAAAGCCATTTTTTAGATGTGATTCGGTATCTGTAAAAACAGCGAAAGGAGTTGCTTCACTTCCTGTTCCCGATGATGTAGGTATACAAATAATGGGAAGTACTTGATTTACTTGTGCATTATTTTCTACAATATTTTTAATTGTTGCTTGATTCACTGTTCTTAATGCAATACCCTTGGCTGCATCCATACTGGAACCACCTCCAATCCCAATAACCAGATCAATATTTGATTTTGCAAATTGAGCCCCTTTTTCAATTGTTGCATAAGAAGGGTTTTCTTCTACTTCGCTAAATATAAATATATTCCTATTTTTTAGGATTGCTTTTACTTCCGTTATGATTTTAGTTTTTGTAAGCAAAATAGGATCTGTGACAATCAAAATATTATCGTATGCTTTAAGGATAAAAGTGTCTAATTCTTGGATTTTTCCAGTACCATAAATAATTTTAGTAGGAATGTGAAAAGTAAAGTTGCTCATATTTTAAAGTTCTTCATTTTTAATATGAACATCTCGTTGAGGAAAAGGGATTTGGATATTGTTTTCAGCAAAGCTTTGATTGATTGCAAAACGAAGATCACTTTTTAAGTTCTCAACTGTAAACGAATTTTTTACCCAAAAGAAGAGTTGGGAATCTAGCGATGATTCTCCAAAATCCAGAAAACGTACAAAGGGAGTTGGTTTTTCATAAATATCTTTACTGCTTTTTGCACATTTTAATAATAATCTTTCAACTAGTCTTACATCCGAACCATAGGCCACTCCAATATTTACTTTGAAGCGCGTTTTTTTGTCCATATGACTCCAGTTAATAATATTGTCATTTACCAGTTTTGAGTTAGGAACAATTATTACAACATCATCGCGGGTTTTAATTTTTGAAGTTCGGATGCCAATCACTATCACTCTCCCAACGATATCACTATCCAATTCAATTACATCACCAACTTTAACACTTCCCTCAAATAATAAAACAATTCCTGAAGCAATATCATTGAATAATTGTTGTAGGCCAAGTCCAACACCAACTAGAAGAGCTGCAGCACTAGCTAGGAAAATAGAGATCTTAACGCCAACAGTATCGAGTACTAGAATAATAACGATTACCCAAACGAAATATTTAATGATTTGATTGATGGAGTTTCCTGTGCCTGCTTCAAGTTTTTTTTGATTAACGATTCCTTTTAATAGTTTTTTTATGATTTTTAAAACAATTATTGTGGCAAGAATGATTATTAAAACAAGTAGTATAGAGTAAATGCTAATTACATAATTATCGGTTTCAATTATTTTGAAATTAATGATTTCCTTAAAATTCATGATATTGGGTTTTAGTTCTCAAAACTAAATTACGAAAAAATAGGAAAGTAAAAATTATCCTATTTATAAAAGGATGGGTGAAATTATCCTTATTCAGGCTTTTCTTCTTTTTCAGCTTCAATTTCAGGATCAGTAGCTACTTCTGGAGTTTCAGTATTTCCAAATTCTTCTTCCAGCATAACTTTAAGTTTAGCTGGCTGAACAGTGGTTCGTTCACCTTCTTTACAAAATGAAATTTTACCATTTTGTTCGGAAACAACAATAGCAATACAATCAGATTGTTCGGTGATTCCAATAGCCGCACGATGTCGTAAACCTAGGCGAGGAGGGAGATCTGGATTATTTGAAACGGGTAAAATACAGCCAGCAGATTTAATCTCATTATTAAAAATAATCATTGCTCCATCATGCAAAGGACTATTTTTAAAAAATATATTTTCAATCAAAGGAGCAGATATCTGAGCATTCATGCTTTCGCCTGTTTGTCGGGTTTGTCTCAATTCATTTTGTTGAGTAATGACAATCAGAGCCCCTTGTTTGGCATCGGCCATCCGTTGGCAAGCTAAAACTATTTTATCAATATCTAATTCAATTTCGTACTTCATATTGAAATTCCAAAACAAAAATTTCCCTTTTCTCCTTTTTAGGAAGTTAGGCGTACCAAGAGCAAGTAGAAACTGTCGGATTTCGGGTTGAAAAATTACAATTAGAGCAATAAAACCGACACTGATGAATGCCCCAAGGAATTGGCTCAATAGTTCCATCTGTAAGGCATCTACTACTTTCCAAACTATAAATATTGCTACAATACCCAGAAAAATATTAATGGCAACTGTGCCTCTTAATAGACGGTATAATTCAAATAAAAGCACAGCAACAAATAGGATGTCGAGTATATCCAGTAGTCGAATGTCTATAAAACCATACATTAGCATATTGAGCATGAGGCGTAAATTGTATAGCAAATTTAATAAATTCTAAGAAGCATTATACGTCTGCATGATTTTAATTGTTTCAATGGCTTCTTTGACATCATGAACCCGCAATATTTTTGCTCCATTTTGGAGAGCTAGTGCGTTTAATACTGTGGTTCCGTTCAATGCAGTTTCAGCATCAATATTTAATAGTTTATGAATCATCGATTTACGCGACAGTCCGATTAATAGTGGATAACCTAATTTATCAAATATATTAAGATTTTTTAGCAAATGATAATTATGTTCGAGGGTTTTTCCGAAACCAAAGCCAGGATCAAGAATCAATTGTGTGGCTCCGGCATTGATAAATTTAGAGGATTGAGTTTTGAAAAAATCAGTAATTTCGTTGAGAATGTCTTCATAAACAGGATTTTGCTGCATATTCTGCGGTTGTCCTTGTATATGCATCAAGACATACGGAGTATTGTTTTTAGCAATTATTTGAGGCATTTCTGCATCAAAAGTTCCACCCGAAATATCATTGATGATGTCAACACCTTCTTCCAAACATTGTTTAGCAATACTCGCTCGCCAAGTGTCTATCGAAATCCAAATTTCTGGAAAGTTTTTGCGAAGAATTTTTAAAAAAGAAATGAGTCTGTTTTTCTCTTTATTTTCGCTAACATTTTCTGCACCAGGACGTGTGCTTACTGCTCCAATGTCAAGAATACTGGCTCCTTCATTAATATGTTTCTCAGCTCGGATTAATAAATCATTCTCGTTATGGTGGCGGTTCCCTGCAAAAAATGAATCAGGTGTAAGATTTATGATTCCCATCACTAAAGGAGTGTTTAAGTCAAGTATTTTACTTCTTGATTTAAGCAGTGTATCTGTTGAAAACTTCTCAATTTTATCTTCTAATTTGTTTGGCATCAACGCTAGTTGTTTATAATTTTATCTGCTAAATTATTAAATTCTATGGATAATATCACTT
>JAOZUV010000360.1 GCA_029938505.1 Bacteroidales bacterium
TGGATGTAAAAGATAATTGGGAGAAGCTAAAACTGAAAGAAGGGAAGGAGTCTGTATTAGAAGGCGTTCCAAAGTCATTACCTCCTTTGGTTAAAGCTGTTCGTATGCAAGAAAAAGTTAGTGGTGTGGGTTTTGATTGGGAAGCTGCTCATCAAGTATGGGATAAAGTGATTGAAGAATTGAATGAGTTAAAAGCGGAAGTAGAAGGCGGAGGTGATAAAGAAAAAATGGAGGATGAACTGGGTGATCTTTTTTTTGCCTTGGTTAATTATTCTCGCTTTTTAGAGATAAATCCGGAAGATGCTTTAGAACATACCAATCGTAAATTCCAACGTCGTTTTAAATATTTAGAAAGCAAAGCAAAAGAAAACGGGAGAGTACTACATGATATGACTTTGAAAGAAATGGATGTATTTTGGAATGAGGCTAAACGAATGGAAAAATAATGATAAAAAAGGGCTTCCTATTTTTGTTCTTGTTGGCAAGCATTCAAAGCTATGCACAGTATTCAACAGATAGTATTCATCTGAAAAAGTATGAATCTACCGGAGCTTATTTTGGGTCATATTTTACTGATGGTTTAAAAGTGGCAACAGCACCAGTTTGTTGGGATAAAGAGGACTGGATTATCGCAGGATCAACGATTGCAGCAACTTCCTTGATTTATATTTTTGATGATGATATTCGAACTGTTTTTCAAAAAAATCGCTCATCTTTTACTGATAATTTATCTGCAAATTTTATAGAACCTTTTGGTAGTGGAAAATATTCTGTGCCTCTTTTAGGCTTGCTTTATCTGTATGGGGAAATTGATCAAAATCCGAAATCTAAAATTGTTGCCTTAAACGGTGTTAAAACTTTTGTTTTGAGTGCTGCTTTTGTAACTATCCTAAAACAGATTGGGAAACGTCATCGCCCATATCAAGATTATGAAGGAAATTCGACAAAATGGGATGGACCATTTGGTGATTCCGAATATACTTCTTTTCCTTCCGGCCATACTTTGGTGTCTTTTGCTCTGGCATCCTATTTGTCGTCGGCTTATAAAGATAAACTCTGGGTTGGCATTACTTCCTATTCCATAGCTGGCCTGGTAGGATTATCTCGATTAAATGATGATGAACATTGGGGCTCAGATGTATTTGTGGGAGCGGTATTGGGTTATGCAATCGGCAAATGTATCTTCAATAATTCATTGGAGAAATACAATATTCAAATATTACCGGTTTCACAAATGGGCTTTGGTTTAACTTTGGTAAAAAAACTGTAACAAAAAAAGCCCTCTTGCTTTTAACAAGAAGGCTTTATGATATAATAATTGAATTATTTACTTGCTTAAATATTCAGCAACACCTTCGGCAGTTGCTTTCATTCCTTCGTCACCTTTGTGCCAATCTGCAGGGCAAACTTCACCATTTTCTTCGAAAAACTGTAAAGCATCAACCATACGTAAAGCTTCATCAACACTTCTTCCAAGAGGAAGGTCGTTCACAACCTGATGACGTACAACACCTTGTTTATCGATTAAAAATAATCCACGATAAGCAACAGCATCTCCTTCAAATTCCAATTCACCATCTTCGTTATAATCAAATTCACCAGCTAAAACATCATAGTTTTCAGCTATGGTTTTTGAAAGATCTGATACTAATGGAAACTTAACACCTTTGATACCTCCATGGTTTTTCTCTGTATTTAACCAAGCCCAATGTGAAAATTTTGAATCTACTGAACAACCTACAACGGCTACATTTCTTTGTTCAAATTCTGCGATTTTGTCTTGGAAAGCAATGATCTCAGTTGGACATACAAATGTGAAATCTAACGGATAAAAGAAAAAGATTACATGTTTTTTACCAATGAATTGTTGCAGAGAAAATTTCTCAACAAATTCACCACCGTTAATAACTGCATCTGCTTCAAATAAAGGAGCTTTTTTTCCTACTAATACTGACATTTTTTTATGTTTTAATTAATTTGTTTTCTGTTATTTTATGCAAAGATAAAAAATATTTATCTATTTAAAACTTTTCTAAATTAAAATACTATTAAGAAAAAAAGCGGTAAGACTACCGCTTATGGTTTTAGAGCCATTTATTGTTAAAAACACAGGATTGATAAGCCTTATTTATTCGGATAAATGTGACTTTTGCTTTTTCATCAACCCAATCATTAATTACTTTTTGTTCTTTTTTAGTTAGTGCCCATGCTTGAATTTGATCATAGTCTTCAATAAGATTTGCCTTATGTGGAAGTGATTTAGATTTTAGATATAAAATTCTGAATGCATCATCTCCATCTTGTGTTTTATATTGAACCGGATTTGAAATGTCATTAACCTCCATTTTATCAAGTTCATAAGCAATTGCGCGATCTAACTCGTCAATTCTGAATAATGAATTACCTGATGATGGATTAATCATCAATCCACCTGTAAAACGTCCGGGGTCGTCAGAGTTTTCTACTACTGCTTTTTCAAATGTAGTTGAATCTTTGCGAATGAGAGTTGCAACACTATCAAGTTTACTTGTTGTATTTGCAATATCAATAAATGAGGGTTTCAACATTAATAAGATGTGACGTACATTAATAAGATCGCCTTTTCGTTCTATAAGTTGTAATATATGATATCCAAATTGTGATTCAATTACTGGAGATATTTCATCACCCTTTAATTTGAATGCTGCTGTAGTAAAAACAGGATCCCATTGTCCACGTGAGGTTAATCCTGTCTCACCACCCTTACTTGCACTTCCCGGATCTTCGGAATACAATATGGCTAGTGTTTGAAAACTTTCACCTTTTACAATACGATTTCTTAATGAAGTAATCCTATCCTTTGCAGCTTTCTTTACTTCTTCACTAATAACTGGTGTTTTGGTTATTTGACCAAATTCATATTCAGAACTTATGGTAGGAATTGAATCGGAAAGAGTTTCGTTGAAAAATGATTTTACTTCAGAAGGTGTGATAGTTACGTTTGCTATAATTTCTCTTTTTTTCTTATCACTAATCATTTGCTCTTTAATCATGACCGACATCTCATCTTTAAAATCACCCAATGATTTCCCATAATACTCTTCCATAGCTTTGATGGATCCAAATTGAGAAATAAAATAACCTAAACGCATATCAAT
>JAOZUV010000361.1:0-1093 GCA_029938505.1 Bacteroidales bacterium
ATCAAACGATCCGCCATGATTTTCATCAATCCTATATCTGATCCACCAAAAACTAAACTGATGTTTCGTTTATAAAAAACTTCGGCCAAATGTATCGCTTCTTTTCTGTAAATATCATTTTTACCCATTGAAGAGCCACAAAACACGCAAATCTTTTCCATTCCCAATCTATTATGCTTAAATTTGTTTTGCTCAAAAGTAATAAAAAGATGAATAGTTTATATCCTCTAAAATTTAAGCCCATTTTTAAAGATAAAGTCTGGGGCGGACAAAAAATAAAAAGCGTTTTGAATTTAGATTTTGGTGACTTACCAAATTGTGGGGAAGCATGGGTTTTGTCTGGTGTAGAAGACGAACAAAGCGAAGTTACCAATGGATTTCTGGCTGGAAATGATTTGAATGAACTCGTTGAAGTTTATATGGGTGATTTAGTGGGGGAAAAGAATTTTGAAAATTTGGGAAGTCAATTCCCAATTCTAGTAAAAATATTAGATACCAATGATTGGCTTTCAATTCAGGTGCATCCCGATGATGAATTAGCAAAACAACGAGGTTTGGGCAATGGCAAAAATGAAATGTGGTACATCATGGAGGCCAGAAAAAATGCCGAACTAATTTGTGGTTTTAATACGAAATTGAATAAAAATTCATACCTGAAACATTTTGAAAATGGGGAGATAAAATCTATTTTGAATTATGAAAAAGTAAAGAGTGGCGATGTATTGAATATGCCTGCCGGCAGAATTCATGCCTTAGGTCCTGGTTTATTATTGGCTGAAATTCAACAATGCTCTGATACAACTTATCGAATTTATGATTGGGATCGAAAAGATGGGGAAGGCAATGAACGTGATTTGCATACTGATGAAGCTTTGGATGCCTTGGATTTTGGTATAGAGAAAAAATATAAAACTAACTATCGTGATGTAAAAAATGAAACTTGTTCAGTGGTGAAAACATCCAATTTCATTACAAATATTATGGATTTAGATCAGGGATTACTTAAAGATTATGCTCTCTTAGACAGCTTCGTAATTCATCTTTGTGTTGAGGGTGAATATATTTTAAAATATGAAGGTGGTTTTGAACAAGA
>JAOZUV010000361.1:1103-3135 GCA_029938505.1 Bacteroidales bacterium
GAACAAGTTAAAGCTGGAGAAGTGATTTTGATACCTGCAATATTAAATGATATTGAATTGCAGCCAATGAAAACTGCAAAAATTTTGGAGATTTATATTTCTTAAATATTATCCCAATTTCACATCCAAATACTTCTTTGAAATTTGTCTGGCGGGAATCCAGGCAGCAGCAATGCCGATTAAACAAACGGTGAAAAAGACATAAATAAAATCAAGAATCTGAACTTTTACAGGATAGTCGTTAACCACAAAAGAACCATTGGCTTCACCTAAACTAATCAATCCGAATTGAAGTTGTAGCCAGCAAATAAGACCTCCCAAAAATAAACCTAGCAGGGCTCCTGAAATCGAAATTAGGCTTCCTTCAATGATAAAAATTCGTTTAATAAGTTTGGTGTTGGCTCCCATGCTTTGTAATACTTGAATGTCTTTTTTCTTATCTAAGATCAACATACTTAGAGACCCAATCACATTAAAAGTAGCAATGATTAGTATAAAAGTGAGAATCAGAAAAATTGCCCATTTCTCCGATTTCATTATTTTGTATAATAATTCTTGTTGTTGAAAACGATTTTTTACAAAAAAATTATCTCCCAATAACTGGCTGATTTCTTTCTGAATTAAATCAATGTTAGCTTTTTGGTCTAAGCCTATTTCAATTGCACTAATTTCATTTTCATAGCCCAATAGTTTTTTTGCAAAATCAATATTGGTAATAATATATTTAGTGTCAAATTCTTGTTGGACGTTGAATACGCCAGAAATTAAAATATTTTGATTATTGAAGGCATCATTGAAATTTAAACTGTAGCCTTCTTTGCGATTGGGCGCATAAATACTTATCGATTTGTCCGAATCATTTTGGTAGAAGTCCAAATAATAAGAAATCCCAGCTCCAATAATAGCGAAATTCATTCCGTTATGTTGTAAAATGGCTTCGCCTTCTGCCATACTGTTTTGGAGTTTATTCATCTGCAAATAATCTTCCGAAACTCCTTTGATATTAGCAATATGTTGTTTGTTATTGTGACGTAGAAGTACATTCTCTTCCAAAACTTCAGTGAAATAAACAAGTCCTTCAATATTTTTAATTTCAGCTTTAGAGGTGGAATCTATTAGAAAACTTTTCCCGTTTTTGGGACTAATCATTAAATCGGGATTGAAAGAATTAAACATGGAAGTAATCAGATCTTCAAAACCGTTAAAAACGGATAATACTACAATAAGAGCCATTGTTCCAATTGTGATACCACTAATCGAGATCCCGGAAATAATGTTAATAATATTGTGGGATTTTTTGGAGATCAGATATCGCCGCGCTATGTAAAACGGGAGATTCAATTGTTATGAGTTTTTTAATAAATTTTCAATATTTTCAATATAATCTAGCGAATCGTCCATATAAAAACTCAAATTTGGGACTACCCGCAATTGAAGTTTTACACGTTGCGAAAGCTGATGCCGAATTTCTTTGGTATGAGAACGAACAGCTTTAAGGGTTGCAGCATTATCTTTCGAGGCAAAAATACTGATAAACACTTTTGCCAAACCCAAATCAGGGCTCACTTGAACCTTAGTGACAGTAAGCATAGCGCCCGAAAATAAATTGCGGCCTTCTAATTGTAAAATTTCCCCCAAATCTTTTTGTAAGAGTTTATTGATTCGGTTTTGTCGTTTCGTTTCCATGCTACAAATGTACTATTTTAAGTTATATTAACACAAGCTGTGGCAGTTGCTCAATCGCATTTTAATTATATTTGCAGATATGAAGAGTTTGCTCAATGTTTTGCGTTATGTTATTCCTTATTGGAGAAATGCTCTGTTAAATGTCGGTTTCAATATTTTAGCAGTTATTTTTTCACTTGCTTCCTTAACACTGTTTATTCCCGTTTTACAAATTTTATTTAAAACAGCTGAAGTGCCTGAAGAAGTTGTAGATTTTTCATGGGGGAATTTTGATAGTGTTAAGGATCGTTTTTACTATGAGATAGGCCAAATGGTTGCAACTCGGGGTGAGATGGATGTTTTATTA
>JAOZUV010000362.1 GCA_029938505.1 Bacteroidales bacterium
AAAGGGCAATGGTCTGTATGAAACATGTTGGGCTAAATGTTGCTGCTGATGCTTTTGTAAATTCATCGATTACTGGTGCTAATGGTGGTTTGGTTATTCTCTCAGCAGATGACCCTTCTATGCACTCTTCTCAAAATGAACAAGATTCTCGTTTTTATGGAAAATTTGCAATGATGCCAATTTTGGAACCTGCCAATCAACAGGAAGCTTATGACATGATTCGCTACGCTTTTGAGATGTCTGAGAAATTTAAAATTCCAGTACTAGTTAGAATTACAACCCGTTTAGCTCATTCAAGAGCAGGTGTTGTTCGGAAAGATATTTTAAAACAAAATGAAGTTAAACTTCCAGAAAATTTAACCCAATTTGTATTGTTACCTGCTATTGCTCGTAAACAATATAAAGTGCTGTTGAGCAATCAAGAGAATTTTGAAAATGAAGCTCTTAAAACGGGCTTCAATAAATATATTGATGCTAAGAATAAATCATTAGGAATCATCACTTGTGGCCTTGGGTATAATTATTTGATGGAGAATTTTAGTGATCGAAATGTTCCCTATCCAGTATTGAAAGTTGGTCAATATCCTGTGCCTATAAGTATGGTTGAAAAAATTTATGATGAATGTGATGAATTAATGATTTTAGAAGATGGTTATCCTATTTTGGAAGAATTAATTCGTGGATACCTGAATAAAGGAAAAACCATTAAAGGTCGGCTTGAAGGCTCTGTTCCCAGAGATGGTGAATTAAATCCAAATATTGTTGCCCGCGCTTTGGGATTGACCGATGAAATTGGAGAGGCAATCCCGGAATTTGTTGTTGGACGCCCACCTTCACTTTGTAAAGGATGCTCGCATACCGACTCATTTAAAGCTTTAAACGAAGCCCTAGAAGAATATTCAAAAGGTCGTGTATTCTCGGATATTGGGTGTTATACCTTGAGTGCTTTAAAGCCCCTTGAGTCAATTAATTCCTGTGTTGATATGGGAGCTTCCATTACCATGGCAATTGGTGCTGCTGAGGCTGGTTTGGTGCCATCTGTAGCTGCTATTGGAGATTCAACTTTTACTCATTCGGGAATGACAGGTTTATTGGATGCTATTAATAATAACTCGCCAATAACTGTTTTGATTTTAGATAATGCCACTACTGGAATGACAGGTGGTCAAAAGTCTTCAGCATTTGGTCGTATTGAAGCAATTTGTCTTGGTTTGGGTGTTGATAAAGAACATCTTCATATTTTGAAACCACTTCATAAATTTCATGACGAAAATGTTGCTGTGATTAAACAAGAGCTTAAATATCATGGAGTGTCTGTTATCATCCCACGTCGTGAATGTATTCAAACATTGAATAAAAGAATGCGTGCAAAACATAAGGTAAAGAAATTAGAATTATAGCAAGAACTAAAATTATGAAAAGAGATATTATTTTAGCTGGTGTCGGTGGACAAGGAATTCTTTCCATTGCTGCTACTATTGGTACAGCTGCTATTGATGCAGGATTATATTTGAAACAAGCCGAAGTTCACGGAATGAGTCAAAGGGGAGGAGATGTTCAATCACATTTGCGCTTATCTTCAAATGAAATTGCATCGGATCTAATTCCTGCTGGTCAAGTCGATATTATTATCGCTATCGAACCTATGGAATCCTTGAGGTATTTACCTATGCTTTCGAAAAATGGATGGCTAGTAACAAATACAGAGCCTTTTGTAAATATTCCAAATTATCCACCAATAGAAGAGGTGATTAAAAAAGTTGAGTCTTTACCTCAATATATCGCTATGGATGCAGGAAAAGTGGCGAAAGATATTGGATCACCGAAATCGGCTAATATTGTTATCTTAGGTGCAAGTGCTCCATTCCTTGATATGGATATAGAATTGCTTGAAAATGCCATTCGTAAAATATTTGGGAATAAGGGCGAAGAAATTGTTCAAATGAATATAGCAGCATTCAGAGAAGGTCTAAAGTTTGCAAATGAGAATCAGTAATTAAGATTTGTAAGTTGAAACCCATAACGTAAGTTGTGGGTTTTTTTTATCCAATTAATCCTGCTAGCTGTTTAAATTTTATCTTTGTTTTTACCAATAATTAAATAATAATCTGATGAGGAAATATTTAATAAGTCTAGTCGTTCTGAGTATACTTTCAGGCTGTTTTCCAAAAACAAAAACTACAACTGAAGTAAATACTATCATTGATGAATTGATTAATCACTGGCATATTGACGCTACTGAATGTAATTTTGATGCTTATTTTGAAGTGATGGCTGAAGACTTTTATTTCATCGGAACGGATGCCAGCGAAAAGTGGATTAAAAAGGATTTTAAAATCTTTTGTGAACCTTACTTTACAAAAGGTAAGGCTTGGGATTTTAAGCCTATAAAACGTGAGATTTTCTTAAACGAAAGAAAAGATTTTGCTTGGTTTGATGAACAACTGGATACTCATATGGGAGTGTGTATGTCTTCAGGAGTTTTAATTAAAACTGAGCAAGGCTGGAAAATTAAACATTACCAATTGTCAATGCATGTTCCGAACGAAATTGTCCAGGACTTTAAGAAATTGGTGGAGACAACTAAAAATACAAATACTAAAAACTAAGGGTGAATGAACAAACGACTGATTGAAGCAACGATTCTTATTATAATTACATTACTTATTATTTTATTCATCGATTTTCGTTATAGACAATCTCATTTGGAAGATAAAAGTGATTTGATAAATTTACCTGCTTACGAGCCAAATATGGAATATGGGATTGTTGTTGACTCTTTGGTGATTTATAGAGATAAAATAAAGCGCAATCAATTTTTAGCAGATATATTGCTTAAATATGGCGTTGATTATTCAGATATTGATTTAGCAGCTCGTAGGTCAAAGCCTGTGTTTGATGTCCGTCATATCCGATCTGGGAAAAATTATTCTATATTATGTAAAAATGATTCGATTGAAAAACTTCAGTATTTTATTTACGAAGAATCACCCATTTCTTATATTGTTTTCGATTTTAGGGATTCAATACATGTTCATAAAGGGCTTAAAGAGGTAATAACTCAACGGAAGCACGTTTCCGGTTCTATTTCATCATCTTTATGGAATGCCATAGTTGAGGCTGAGGCAGA
>JAOZUV010000363.1 GCA_029938505.1 Bacteroidales bacterium
TACAAAGCGGGAACAATAATATTTAACAACCAAATGGTTGATGAAGCTGTGAATATTGCTAATCCCATTTTATCCGTAAAACCTCCATTTTGAGAAAAATAAAGTTCAAATAAAAAGATGGCTAAACTCCCTCGAATACCAAGTTCTGTTAATGCAATAGTTGGTATTATTGTTAAGGCATAATATAATGCTGAAGTTAAAAACAAAGAGTGGAGCAACGGAAGATTTACACCTAAAATCCTCAAAAGCAAATAAAACTGAAGGTTGAAAATAAAATAACGGACAAAACTGTAAAGCAACACATTGGTAAGCTCCTTTGTTGAATATTTTTTAAAAATGGCAACATAAGATCTGAATTTCCTCCACTTTTTGTTGAAGTATTTCTCAACTAAAACTGAAATCAGAGAAATATTATAATAAAGGGCAAGGAAAAAAAGCATTGAAATAACTCCTAGAAAATACACCAACCAAGTTAAATTATAATCAAAATAACTTTCAATATTCCAATGTCTTGGAATAATATACATCAATCCAATATAGCCAAAAGCAAGTGTTGTTGTCAACTGACTGAAACTTCCAATGATAGTTATAAAAATCCCTTCCCATCGATTGGCTTTTTGCAAAATAAACACACGACCAATATATTCGCCTACTCGATTAGGAGTAAATGCACTCACTGATACACCCAACAAAACCGCTTTATAGGAATCAAAAAATGAAATCTTTTCAATTTTACTAATGAGATATTGCCATTTTTTGGCTTCAAAACCCCAATTTACAAAAATCAAAACGATCACTAATGCAAAAACCACAAAAAAGAAATCTGTCTGCCATTGATCATAAAACACTTGTACTAGCTCATTAAGATCACGCTTATAAAACAATTCATAATAAATAAATCCATAGGAGATAAGAATTATAGCTGTCCTAATTAAATAGTTATATGTTTTCCTTAATTTTGTTTTCACTAAGAGCAATTTAATCCACAAGATTTGAAAAGCGAACGCATTATTTTAGGTATTGATCCAGGTACAAATATCATGGGTTACGGTTTGATTTTATGTAAAGGTAATAAGATCAGTTTAATTAAAATGGATGTTTTAAAATTAAACAAAGTCAACGACCATGCCTTAAAATTAAAGAAAATATTTGAAACAACCCTTTCGCTCATCAAAGAATACCATCCCGATGAGTTTGCCATTGAGGCACCATTTTTTGGTAAAAATGTTCAGTCAATGTTAAAGCTAGGACGTGCTCAGGGAGTAGCTATTGCATCAGCTTTATCAATGGAGATGCCTGTTTCAGAATATGCCCCACGAAAAATCAAACAATCGATCACGGGTAAAGGTGCTGCTTCAAAAGAACAAGTAGCAGCCATGCTTACGCAGATTTTAAATCTGAAAGAAGCTCCAAAATATTTGGATGAAACTGATGCTATTGCCGTAGCGGTTTGTCATTTTTTCCAAAATAAAAATACCTCACAGGAAGAAAATTATACAGGTTGGAAATCTTTTCTGGCAAAAAATCCCGATAGGAAATTAAAATAATGTACAGATCTCTTAAATCCTTACATCATCAAATCTAATATCACCAAATCTCTACATCAATTTCTGGTATGCTTGCCACCAACGATCGGGTAAATCATTATTGCAAGCTGTTTGATAATCCTGATAAGAACAAGGAATTAAATGGTGGCGTTTAAATTTTACTTTTTGTTGAGAACGAATTGGAACTTCCATCCACCAACGATCACTTTTCTTGCTCTTATAAAAAACCAACTCGTCTTTTTGTTCTTCAAGAGTGACATGGTATTTTACAAATTGTCTTTTCTCTTGATGTGGTAATTCATTTTTGCGATTATAATAACCATCAACAAAATACCAAATCATTTGCGAAACTAAATGAGCCGTTTGTCCATTTCTGTCATTCACAGGATTTATCTCATAAAAACCGATAGAAGTGAGCTTATCACTCATTCCAGCATAACGAACTATCTTGCATGCTTCCTCTCCATAAAAGCCATTTGGGGAGGCATTTTTATTGCCAGGAGCATCCGATTGGCGAATAGCAGAAACATCAAAACTTATTAAATCAGCATTCCGAACAATGGGTTCAACTTCTTCCATATTTGCCTGAACCTGACCTAAACGGTAAGTATCGAAAAATAGATTTTTCATCAAATCAATACCATCCTGATCTACAAAATAGGTTTGGTATCCAATGTTAGAGAAATTAAATAAATAATTCGGTTGGTGGAGAATGATTTTACTGAGATAGGATTGTGAATTTATTTCATCCTCATTATTACCCAAATCAAATAACGGATCGACCGAAACAATATTGATTATTTGCCCCAAATTTTCATAGGCTTGGTAGTTAGCATAAGTTAAATCCTGACTTCCCCCAATTATAATTGGTAGTATGTTTTTTTGAATTAGCTCTTTTAAAGCTCGACTCAAGGCAAAATAAGTATCAGCCACCGTATGACCCATCTTAATGTTTCCTAAGTCAGCAATTTTTGCTGTATAATTTCCTTCGTGTAAATTATATAAATACTTCCGAACCTGATCAGGAGCTTGTGAACACCCCTCATTAGATAAGCCGTTTCTATCTTCCAGAACACCAATTATGGCAATGTTAATACCAGATAAATCAGGAAAATTATTGGGTGAATTAAAAGCCTTAACAACATCACCTAAACGTTTTCGTTGGGCTTTTTCAGAATATTCATAACCGGCTAGGTCAATAGGATTGAAATATATGTCAATGTCCATACAGTATTTATTACGTGTTGGGATACTAAATTAATCATCATACATAGTAATACGATAGACATACAATCATAATACTATTGTAAATATTTGAAATAAAATTAATCTTTCATTAGCACTTCAGCAAATAAGCTAATCAAATTTTATTTTTTCTTACGAACAAATCGTTTTTTAGGTGCATTCTTGGGATCATCGGCAATTTTCAAGCATTCTTCTAAGGTTAAATCCTCTGGATTAACACCTTTAGGAATCTTAAAGTTTTTCTTCTTTATAGTAATATAAGGACCAAATCGACCTTTTAAAACCCTAACATCATTATCAAATACTTTAATCGTATTTTCAATCTCCTTTTTAC
>JAOZUV010000364.1 GCA_029938505.1 Bacteroidales bacterium
TGTATTTTACCTTATCACTTCGGCTAACTTTTGTACATAATTCAGAAACAACCTTGCCATTAATATAAATTTCGCCATTAGCAATTAATTCATCTGCTTCACGACGAGAACAAATACCAGCATTGGCAATGTATTTGTTTAAGCGTACAGAATCAGCTTGAACTGGTCTAACGAAGGCTTGCTTTTCCTCTTTTTTTTCCTTTTTCTTTTCTTCAAAATATTTGTCAACTTCAATTTTCGCCTTTTTCTTCAATACTTTTGGCGAGTCCTTTTTCATGAATTTTGAAAAATTCCCTGAATTTGACCATTGTTTTTTATTGTTTTTTTCAGTGCTCATCTACAATTTTTTGGGCTGCAAAGATATCATTAAAACCAATACACTTAAAGTGTTGGGTAAAAAGCATCTTCAATATGTTCCAATTGTGTTTTATTTGTATATATAACAATTGATATAATATCAAAACGACATTCAATTGTCAAGTCTTTTTTTTCGATATAGGCATTGGCTGCACGAATTAAAAAGCCTTGCTTCTTTTTGGTGACGGCAAATTCAGGTTCCGCCAAATAAGTCGAACTACGCGTTTTTACCTCAACAATAACCAATTCTTGATTTTGTTTGGCAATAATGTCAATTTCATCTTTTCCATATCGCCAATTGGTTTCAAGTATAGTGTACTGTTTTTTCTTTAGATGTTGAAGGGCTATTTCTTCCCCCTTTTTACCTAGATCATTATGTTCTGCCATGAGGATTTGATTTGCTTAATCAAAAACCAATTGTACTTTTTCTCCTACGTTTAATTGTACATTTCGTCCTAAAATCAAGGCTCGATTATCGGGGAAATGTCCTGCTGGGAAATCAAAACAAATGGGGTAGTCATATTCGGCTGTATGCTCTTGAATTATTTCATAAGCTTCTTTCCCGAAAGGAATGGTATTATCATTCATAATTGTCATTCCACCTACTAAAAGTCCTTTTATTTTTGAGAGTTTACCGCTTCTTTTTAAATTTATTATCATCCGATCAATATGATAAAGATATTCATCCAAATCTTCGATAAATAAAATTTTACCCTCTGTATTGATGTCTGCATTACTTCCTGTGAGCGTATGAATCATGGATAAATTCCCACCAATTATTGGAGCTTTTGTATTGCCTTTTCGGTTTAAAGGGTGATTATTAATTTCGTACGAAATGGAATCTCCAAATAAGCTTTTTCGTAATGAAATAATAGCTTCATTTGAGGCGGTATCAAAATTTAAAGGCATGATTGCATGGATGGTTTCTATGCTGAGGTTTTGAGTAACATAAGAATGGATCACTGTTATATCACTAAATCCAATAAGCCATTTGGGTTTTTTAATAAATACAGTCCAGTCGATTTTATCTAAAATGCGAACTGTTCCGTAACCTCCACGAGCAAAACTTATGGCCTTAATTTGATCGTCATCAAGCATTGTTTGCAAATCTAAAAGACGTTCATCATCGGTACCCGCAAATTGATGGTGTTCTTTAAAAATATTTTTTCCAAGTATGCTTTCCAGTCCCCAATGAGTAAATATATCAATAGCCTCCTTTAACTCTAATGAGTTAACTTTTCTGGCACTAGCAACTATGCCAATCTTATCACCTATTTGTAAATACTCTGCACGCTTCATCACAAATTGTATAAAACAAATCCTTAACTTTGTCGAAGTTACAGGAAAAAAGACAAATAATGGAAAAAAGACAAGATAAATTTGAGCGTTATACAGTAACTTCAGCTTTGCCTTATGCCAATGGACCCATACATATAGGCCATTTGGCTGGTGTATATATTCCAGCCGATATTTATGTTCGGTATTTACGATTGAATGAGAAGGATGTTGTGTTTATCGGTGGCTCTGACGAACATGGAGTGCCCATTACTATTAAAGCACAAAATGAGGGGGTGAGTCCGCAAGAGATTGTGGATCGTTATCATAGCATTATTAAAAAGTCTTTTGAAGAATTAGGAATTTCTTTTGACGTTTACTCTCGTACATCAAATAAAATTCATCATGAAACAGCCTCCGAATTTTTTACGACGCTTTACGAAAAAGAAGAATTTATTGAACAAAGTAGGGAGCATTATTACGATGAAGAGTGTAATCAGTTTTTAGCTGATCGATATATTACTGGTACCTGTCCGCATTGCGGAAATGAAAATGCTTATGGCGATCAATGCGAAAATTGTGGAACTTCTTTAAATGCTACTGATTTAATTAATCCTACCTCTGCCTTGACGGGAAATAAGCCGGTAATGAAAGAAACCAAGCATTGGTATTTACCACTCGATAAATACGAAAATTGGTTGAGAGAATGGATTATCGATGGACATAAAGATGATTGGAAATCGAATGTTTACGGACAATGTAAGTCGTGGATTGATCAGGGTTTGCACCCTCGTGCAGTAACTCGCGATTTAAATTGGGGCGTGAAAGTTCCGCTTAAAGATGCCGAGGGAAAAGTGTTGTATGTTTGGTTTGATGCCCCCATTGGCTATATTTCGGCTACTCGCGAATGGGCTGCTGAAAAAGGTGTTGATTGGGAACCCTACTGGAAAGATAAAGAAACCAAATTGTTGCATTTTATTGGCAAAGACAATATTGTTTTTCATTGCATTATTTTCCCTTCAATGTTAAAACATGAGGGATCATATATTTTACCTGAGAATGTTCCTGCCAATGAGTTCTTAAATCTCGAAAATGATAAAATTTCTACTTCCCGAAATTGGGCCGTTTGGTTGCATGAGTATTTGGAAGAATTCCCGGGAAAACAGGATGTATTGCGTTATGTTTTATGTGCCAATGCTCCCGAAAATAAGGATAACGATTTTACCTGGAAAGATTTCCAAGCGCGGAATAATAACGAATTACTGGCCATTTTTGGCAATTTTGTGAACCGTACCTTGGTGCTTACGCAAAAATATTTTGGTGGAGAAGTACCTGAAATTACTGAACTACAAAAGATTGATAATACTCTCATCGAAGAATTAAAATCCTATCCAGAGAGCATTGCAAACAGCTTGGAGAACTATCGTTTTAGAGAAGCTTTGGGTGAGTTGATGAATATGGCTCGTTTGGGTAATAT
>JAOZUV010000365.1 GCA_029938505.1 Bacteroidales bacterium
TAATTTATTATCAATTTGAATTTGTTCAGCTGACATTGGTAATCGATGAACAATAGCACCTATTGGGGCTTCAACTACTTCGTAAAACCTTCCAGAGTTTCGCTTAATATAATAAATCCCATCGGCATAATAATATGCTCTACGACCAATGACAAAAGTCATATAATCAGCAGGCAAGACTTTTATTTGAATTCCAAGCGGTGGTGTAACATTAATATAGTTTCCAACAAAATGGCGATAATATTTTCCTCCATGATAATGAAAATTAATTCCTCTGTGTTTTAAAGAAATTGAAGAATGGGGCAATTTTCTGAGACTATTAATATGTCGAGTATTTTGATTGTAATTAACTCTTGTTTTTTGTGTTTTACTATGATAAGCAGATTTTCTTGATTTTTTCACATGTACTCTCTTCTGAGCCTGAGCGTCAGTAGCAGAAAGAATAAAAAAAACAATTCCCAATAATAAAAATATTTTTTTTGCTTTCATGGCTCTACATTTTAGTTAAACAATAGATTTATAGTTTTTCTTACTAAAACCAAATATCGTTCCGAAAAATGAAAGCAAAATGAAGAATTGTATCAAAACAGGATTATCTTGCTGTTTTTCAGCGAAAAACAAAATAATATAAATTATTTAATCTCATCTTCTTGAGCTTGGATAGCTGTGATTAAAACAGTATTCACAATATCTTTAACCAAACAACCACGACTTAAATCATTCACCGGTTTATTCGATCCTTGAGAAACCGGACCTACGGCAACTGCACCCGCAGCACGTTGAACTGCTTTATAAGTATTGTTTCCTGTATTAAGATCAGGGAATATATATACGGTAGCTTTACCAGCTACTTCACTATTTGGCATTTTTTGTTTCGCAACGGTAGGATCAAAAGCTGCATCGTATTGAATAGGTCCTTCAATTTTTAAATCGGGGCGGCGCTTACGAGCAATCTGAGTGGCTGAGCGTACCTTATTAACGTCGGCACCTTTACCCGATTCTCCCGTAGAATATGAAAGCATCGCAACACGTGGCTCAATACCAAACATTCGAGCTGTATCAGCTGAACTAATAGCAATATCAGCTAATTGCTCATCATTCGGATTTGGATTGATAGCACAATCACCATAGACTAACACACGATCTTGAAAGCACATAAAAAAACAGCTTGAAACGATAGAAAAACTGGGTTTTGTTTTTATAAATTCAAAAGCAGGGCGAATGGTATGCTGAGTTGTATGTGCAGCACCTGAGACCATCCCGTCTGCATGTCCTTTATGAACCATCATAGTACCTAAATAACTCACATCATACATCACATCCTGAGCCATCTCACGGGTAATTCCTTTTTTCTTACGAAGATTATAATAAGTGGCTGCGTAATCGTTAATCAAATCATTATCATAAGGGTCAATGATATTAACACCATCTAGTTTTAAATGTAGAGCTTCTGCTTTTTTATAGATTTCATCTTCGTTACCAAGAATGGTAATATCAACTACATTGCGACGTAACAATATCTCTGCTGCTCGTAATATCCGTTCATCACTTCCTTCAGGAAGAACAATATGTTTACGATTTGCACGAGCTCTTTCAAATAATTCGTATTCAAACATCAGTGGCGTAACAACTCCTTGGGTACTCAATGAAACCAGCTGTCCAATCTTACTCCTGTCCACTACTTCCTCAAAATGACCAAGTGCTTCGGCCATTCGTCTCTCATTATCAGGTCTTAAAATTGATCTGATATTATTAACTTTCACAGCTGTTTCATACGTATCAGTTTCAACACTAAGAATTGCTACCGGTAATTTTTTTATCCCACTAATCAATCGCATAGCTTCTGGAGTTGGTTTAAAACTACCTGTTAAAATAATACCGGCAATTTTTGGGAAATTGTCGGATATTAATGTTAGAAGTAAGCCAATTAATATATCATTACGATCACCGGGCATAATCACCACCGCACCAGCATTTATTTTTTTGAGTAAATTTTCAATATTCATGGCACCCACCTTGAAGCCGGTAATTTCATAGTCAAGTACCGATTGATCACCATAAATTTGTTTTGCACCCAAAGCATCACTAACAAGTCTTATGGTGAGTTTTTGTAAGGACTCCAGTTCAGGAATAATAAAATAATCCTCGTCACCCTTACTCAAATTATTCACAAACTCCCAAATACGTACATTTTTCACGACCCAAAACAGTTTTTATCAACTGAATAGTATCGCCAATATCTGTTACAGTTTTTTCGTTACCGTTAACCACAGACAAAACAGGGGCACCCAAATGATTTGCTACACGCGCATTAAAATCAAATTCAAATGGTCTTAATGATCCTTTAAAGTCTGTTCCTTCAATTAGTACAAAATCGCATTGCGATTCCAATTTTTTATATTTATCTAAAATATTGCCATACAAACTATCAATATCTCCTGCTTGAATCAAATCAAATGCTTCTTCACTGGTGAGACCGTACATGGCATCATGCTCAAAAGGAAGATTGAATTTTTTTGTCACTAAATCTATATCATGATCCAAATCCTCATCTAAATGTACAATTGGTCTGAATAAACCTACCCTGCTTACATTGCTGAGAAGAATATTCATTACTCCAAGTACAATCAAGGATTTTCCAGAATCCGTTTCAGCTGCTGCCAGATATAAATTTTTTGACATTGATCTATTCTATTTTTTATTCGTTAATTTGGGGCTGCAAAGATAAGGATATATTAGAGATTAGCTATGCATTACAAGCATAATATGGAGTTTTTTTTCATCATTATTAATTTATAAATTTGAAAAGTTGATACAATTATTTTTATGATTTTACAAGCTAGCTTATAAAGCAAATATATTAACCATATGAATGAAAAAATCCAAAAAGCCAAACAATTATTTGCAAACAATATAAATTGCGCACAGTCTACACTAGCAGTTTATGCCTCAGATTATGGAATTAATAATGAATTAGCTTTCAAGCTAGCCTCTGCTATGGGAGGAGGAATGGGTCATCAAGGAAAGAGCTGTGGAGCAGTTATAGGTGCATATATGATCTTAGGTCTAGAATTTGGAAATCATATACCAGATGATTTAGA
>JAOZUV010000366.1:0-1350 GCA_029938505.1 Bacteroidales bacterium
CATCATTTTCCAAATGGCCTCTATGTACATTGGAGCATATCCGAAATCTCGTCTAACATTTAAGTTCCCAACAATAATATTTTTTTGAATCCCTTTCTTGATATTTATGGCTTCCTTAATAATTTTCTTAACAAAAAAATTATTACTTCTTAGTACTGATTCATGATTAAATAAAATACCATTGCATATAAATAATCCATAAGATTCTCTATAATTTGTAGTCATATAATGGGAAGCCATTTTCGAAATTGCATATGGACTAACTGGATTCATTGAAGAATCAAAAGTAATTGGCAATTTGTTTGTATGCCCGAACATTTCACTGCTCGAAGCTTGATACAATTTTATTTTTGGGTTGAATAATCGGATTATTTCAAGTAAATTGTTAACAGAACCTGTATTGAAATTAAAAGTGCCAATAGGTTGCGCAAAAGATAGCTCAACTGAGCTCTGAGCAGCTAAGTTATATATTTCATCAGGTTTGTGTTTTTCTATCACTCTAATAACACTTGAGATATCCAAGAGATCGATCTCTTCGATTATTATACTTTGTGTAATTCCTAGGTAGCCAAAGTTTTTTGTACATACATTCCGATAACTTCGGACAGTACCAATAACGCGATATTTTTTTTTCAATAAAAGCTTTGCAAGATATGATCCATCTTGACCACTAATGCCAGTTATTAATGCAGTTTTCATATACTTTTTTTGTTTCTATAGCAGTTTTCTCCGATGAAAACTGTGATAATCGGCTATTCCCATTTTCAACAATCTTACTTCTCAAGGATTCATCGTTTATTAACTTTTTAATTACATTGAATATCGACTCTTCACTATAGGGGTCAAAATATGAAGCAGCATCACCCGCTACCTCAGGAAGGGAGCTAGTATTGCTACATGCCAATGGACAATTATAAGTGAAAGATTCTAATACAGGAATTCCAAACCCTTCATATAATGAAGGGAAAACGAATAGTAGTGCATTGGTATACAATTGTATTAATAGATTATCGTTCACATTGTAATGTACTAATTGCTTTTCAATTTTTAGTTTCGTAAATAAACTTTTTTCATTTTTATTAAAGGCTTTACTGCCTGCACAAACTACCATTAATGATTTGTCGATATTGAGAAGTGGACTGATTGCTTTGATAAACCTTTCGAAATTTTTGTACCCATTTCTTACCCCAACAAATAATATGTATTTTTTTGGGATATCTTCAATCGTATTTATTTTATTTTTAGTTGATAATGATGTACATAAATGCACAACGTCTATCTTTTTTTCATCAACTTTGAAAATATCAATTAAGTCTTTTTTAGTATTATTTGAAATGGCAATTATTCTTG
>JAOZUV010000366.1:1360-2847 GCA_029938505.1 Bacteroidales bacterium
TAAACTTTTCATGAGTCATGTCATAAACAGTTAATACAAATGGTTTCTTGTTTATGTGCTCAATAAAGTAAGGGTCAAAATAAGTAGGATGAAACAAATCAAATTTAGTGTTCTTAATTTTAAAAATTGAATTTCTTTTATTAAGAAAGTTTTGAATTGGACCTCTTCCTTTGAAATTAATGGAGGACAATAGCTTATAAAAAGGTATAATGTCTGAGTTTGAAATATAATGATTATTGGAAAGTAATATGGGTGCTATTGTTTCAATATCAGAGATGTTCTTACATTCTTTAATCAATTCAAAAAAATAACGAGAAATTCCACCAAATTTTTGGAAAGAAAAAATTTGATAATCATATAATACTCTCATGCTATTTAAGTTAATTTTTTAATAATTATTTCATTGTATAGCTTAATGTATTTCTTTGCTACTAGTTTTGATTCAAAGTTGTCAATTATTTTTTTTCTAGCATTTTGGCTTATTCTAGTTGGTTTGGGTGACTTTAAAACCCATTCAATTCCATTTGCTAAATCTTTTAGGTCATATGCTTTTGCAAGATAACCATTATTTTTATGTGAGATCATATCACTATTTCCGCCTATATTAAAAGCTACTACAGGAGTTCCACAACTTAAACTTTCCATGATAATATTTGATAAATTCTCTTGTATACTTGGAATAACAATTACATCTACTGTGTTTAATAATTTTATGAGCTCATTGTCATCTTTGATTAACCCTAAATAATGTGTTTTATATTTAAAATTGTCTCTTTTCTTAAAACCATCCTTGTTTCCAAATATCACTAGTTCAAAATTTTCAATATTAAGCATTTCTATTGCTTTTCTTAATTCATTATAACCTTTTCTAGGATCGCTTGTTGAACTCATAGCACCATAAAGAACAAGTTTTTTTTCTTTGTGAAGATTCCAATAATCTCTTCCAGTTTTAAATTCAATTGGTTTAAATAAATCCGTGTTAATAGGATTTGGTAGGTTTAATATATTATGATGTTTGAAGAGTGAACTTTTTTTAGCGCAATTTGAAAGCCATTTACTCAAACCAATAATTGTTATATTTGGATGCTTATTAAATGATTTTTGTTTTCGTTTCAAAATCCAAGTGCTCAAATCAAATTGATTTGAACTAGAAAGTACTTTGCAATTTCCGCATCTATTTTTATACTCACCACACTCTTCATCATAATGACATCCACCTGTAAATGCCCACATATCGTGAAGACTCCAAACTATAGGAGCTTTTATTTTACTAATGTCCTCAATACTTAACATTCCATCATTGATCCAATGTAGATGTACTATGTCAGGATCTATTTTATTGATTTTTCTAATAGTATGATTAAGCTTAAACCATGATGGACTAAATAAAGATCTGCTTCGTTTCTTATAAAATATGTTAAGGCTTCTATCAACTTTTGACTGAAGTTTATAAATCTTCTTTTTTATCACTGATAGCGTGCCAACTA
>JAOZUV010000366.1:2857-3097 GCA_029938505.1 Bacteroidales bacterium
TATCTTTCTTTGTGCTGAACAAGCATTTGACTATCGATGTTTTGGGAAATTAATGCTTGGTGGAGTCGGTATGCAGCTCTTGCTGCCCCACCTCTAATGTCTGCAATATTGACAATTAAGACTTTCATTATGACTTTAAATAATTTGCCATAAGATTCTGGCATACATTTTACTGATTCTCAAGTTCATCCAATTAAAAAAATCATTCAAGCTATTTAATGCATTTAATAGAAAAATAGG
>JAOZUV010000367.1 GCA_029938505.1 Bacteroidales bacterium
TAACCCACCTCTAAAAATAGAATTGCTGATATAAGCAAATGGGAAATGAAACACGAAACCTTACGTTTCCATTCCTATGATTTCACCTATGGGCCAATCAAAGATGCGAAGAAAAACCTGCATAAAATTATTGCGGTTAATCTTCCTGAGTTTAAGGGAATGTTATCGTATTTTACCCAACCGGGTAAAATGTTTGCCGATGATTTTGCTGAGCGTTTAAAAGTAATTGCCTGTATCGAGCATCCAAACATGACGCATAGCGAGGCCTTCGAATCTGTAGTTTCTGATAATGATTGGAATGAAATAAAAGAGTTATTGGGTGCTGGAGAAAACGATGCACAGATTATTTTCTGGGGACCGGAAGATGATATCAAAACGGCTATAGAAACTATTGAGGAGCGTTGCCAAATGGCATTCGAAGGGATTCCGAATGAGACTCGAAAATCATTTGAGGATGGAACAACCATTTTCGAGCGTGTACTTCCGGGAGCCGATCGTATGTATCCTGATACCGATTCAGCACCTATTCCTTTGGCCAACGATTACATTGAAGAATTAGGATCGAATTTACCGTCCGATATTATTGACCGTTATCATCAATTAAAAGAATGGGGCATTGCCGAAGATAATTACACTTATATTTTTAAGAATAATTTATTTCCACTGATCGAACGCATAATTAATGAGCTGGGTGTTGATCCTAAATTTATTGGATCATTCATGGGGCAGCGATTAAAATTTGTGGAAGGCCATGTAAATCCTGTGGATAAATTCAATTATAAAATCGTTTATGCTTTATTCAGATATCTGAAAGAAAACAAGTTGGATTATCAACTGGCATATAATATGATCCCTCATGTTTACGAGCATCCCAAAATGGATTTCGATTCGGTATTGGAGATCATTAATTTCAAGAAAATTTCGAAAGAAAGCATACTTTCTCACATCCCATTCCTGAAAGAAAAATTTGAGGAAACGGCTATTAACCCAACTAAGAAAAATGAAACGGATTGGATTATGGGCGAATTGACTGGTGTGGCTGTAGGAAATATAAATTTAACTGAACTTTCAAAACTGGTTGATCAGGCGATTTAATCAATATTAAAAAACAAAAGCATGAGCGAAGATTTTTTCCAAGGTTATAAAGGAGTTGCCTTAGAGTTATTAAAAAAATATAATTGCCGCGTATGGGGGCAAGCCAAAGTAGAAACTACCCGTGGTCTTTTTGAAGGTACTATTTTACCACGTTCCGAAAATGATGATGATCAACATATCGTTATGAAAATTATAACGGGTTATAATATTGGAGTGGATGTTGAAACCATTCAAACGATGGTTGAAACGGGTTATCAAAAAGCCAATTATAAAATTCCAGAAAAAGAATTTCCATATACCAAAGGACTTCCAAAAGTAAAATTATTTGGTACAGGTGGCACTATTGCTTCTCGATTGGATTATCGTACAGGTGCTGTAATTCCTGCGTTTTCACCGGGTGAGCTTTATGGAGCTGTTCCTGAATTGGCTGATATTTGTAATTTGGAGACCGAAAAAATATTTGCCGTTTTTAGCGAAAATATGGGTCCCAAGCAGTACATCGCTTTGGCAAAAGCCATTGGTAAAGAAATTGAGAACGGTGTGGATGGAATTGTAATTGGTCACGGAACAGATACACTTCAACATACAGGTGCAGCTTTAACCTTCATGGTTCAGAATTCGCCAGTGCCTATTGTTTTGGTTGGATCTCAGCGTTCTTCGGATCGCCCGAGTTCAGATGCCGCTTTAAACCTTATGCATGCCATGACGGCTGCCGGACATTCGGATATTGCTGAGGTAATGGTTTGTATGTTTGGTCCTACTTCGGATGAATATGGTTTATTACATAAAGGTACTCGCGTTCGTAAAATGCACTCGTCTTATCGTTCTACTTTCCGTACGATTGGAGCTACACCAATTGCGATGATTAGCCGAAAAGGAGAAACCCTCATTCATAAAGAATATAAACATAGACGTAAAGATAAAGAGGTGAAAATACTTCCTTATTTTTCGGATAAAGTGAGCATGCTTTATTATTATCCAGGTATGAAACCGGATGTGTTAGATGCTATGGTTGATGCTGGTTATAAAGGAATTATTTTTGTTGGGACGGGTCTCGGTCACGTTAACAAAGAATTGTATCCTGCCATTGAAAGAGCACAAGCCAAAGGCGTTCACATGTATATGACCTTGCAAACTATTTGGGGGTATGTGCATATGTTTGTGTATGATACGGGTCGTGATATGATGGCCAAAGGAATTATTCCTGCAGGTAATATGTTGCCTGAGGTGGCTTGGATTAAATTAAGCTGGATATTAGGTCAGACAGAAGATCCTGCGGAAATAAAACGCATGATGTTGGAACCAGTTAATGATGAAATTACGGAACGCGAACCTTATAATGGCTATCTTGTTTATCAAGGAGGTATTCCTGATGTGGAAGATTTTATAAAGAAAGTTCATAAATAAAATCTTTAGAAAAGAAGGACATTGAGTGCTCGTGCTGAGCTTGTCTAAGTATGTCGAAATGCCCTCCTTCATTTATCACCTTTTTTAAAATCATATTTCAGTTTAAGAAATAAAAAAAGCCCCCTGAAAAATTCCAGAGGGCCTTAATATCAATTAGGTTAATTAGTTCTAAACAACACCTTGAGCTAACATAGCATCGGCAACTTTTACAAAACCACCAATGTTTGCACCCTTAACGTGATCAATGAAATCACCATCAGTACCATACTTAACGCATGTTTCGTGGATGTCTTTCATGATTTGTTTCAAGCGACTGTCAACTTCTTCGCGAGTCCAAGATAAACGTAATGAGTTTTGTGACATTTCAAGACCTGAAACTGCAACACCACCTGCATTAGCTGCTTTACCTGGGCCATAAAGAATTCTAGCTTTAGTATAAACTTCAATTGCTTCAGGAGTAGAAGGCATATTTGCTCCTTCAGAAACTACAAAACAACCATTAGCCATTAACGTTTTAGCTTCTTCCTCGTTCACCTCATTTTGAGTTGCATTTGGCATAGCTACATCACATTTAATTCCCCAAGGACGTTT
>JAOZUV010000368.1:0-1369 GCA_029938505.1 Bacteroidales bacterium
TAGTAAAAAAGTTGTCAACCCTATCAGCCCAGCATTACCTGATCTTATTTTATGCCTGAAAAAATACAAACAAGCGAAAAAGGCTATAATCGCTGAAATAGATAGATAAATTTGGAGTGGGTGAATTGGAATTGCAAATGGAACTGCCGGATTTGACTCGCCTAAATTTACTCCCCAGGGTAAGTCTGTCCGCGATCCGTATCCAGATCCATCTAAAAATTGCCCAAAGTAACCAATCGCCAAAGCAGGTAAAAAAGATAAAGTCAAAACATCAAGCCATCTCCCGAAAGACTCTTTTGCGTGAATACAAGATGCCAATAAAGCAATAAAAAAACCTAACAGTCCTCCCAAGAGTGAAATTCCACCTATTGAAAAACCATAGAAAAAAAGTAAATAATTACCATCGAATACTTCTATATTTTCTAAGACTGAGAAAAATCTTCCAAATAAAATAAAAGCAATAAACAAAACCCAAAAATGATCTAATAAAAATTCTAAACTCAATTGTCTTTTTGGTGCAAATTTAATGAGTAAAAAAAACCACAAAAAAAGTGACAAAATCACAAATAAGCCAAAAGTAGTAACTGTAAAAAGTGAATTAGTAAAAATGACTGGAAACAAAAGTAAAAGTTAAATTGCTATTTTAGATATCTTTATGAAAAAGTATGTTTATACTAGCCTTAGAAAGAAAAAAAGGCAAGGAATTTTCACTTTGCAAAAAGTATTAAAAGCGTAAAATTAAATTACCGTTTTATTTTTTAGACTTTTTCAAACTCATGGATAATAAAAAAGAAGTCCGCATGATGATCACTCCAGATAATCGTTGCGGGCAGTATGTCAATGCTTTTGCAATTCACTTGCGCGATGAGGAAGTAATTATTGATGCTGGTTTTCATCCTCCACTCGACAAAGAGATTGAAATAACATCTCGCCTAATTATGAACTACAAAACTGCAGAAGGTTTTATGCATAATTTGCAAAATGCACTACTTGATAAACGCAATGCAAATAAAAAAAATTAATTTGTTATATATCAAATCTGATTGGAGCAGATACAGCTACTGCGACTGTTTCTGTGCGTAAAATTAAATCACCCAAGCTAACTGATTTTCCACCTGCTTTTTGCATATGCTCAATTTCCTTTTCGTCAAACCCACCTTCTGGGCCTATTATAAAGTTAATTTGCTCGGACTGCTTTAGTGTTGGCAATATTTCTTTATATTTCCGACTTTTTTCTTGAGTATCAAATACTACTACCTCTCCTTTTGGGAAATTCAACATAAGTTGATCAAAATCAATTGTATAATTCAATTTTGGGAAAAATCCACGTCTGGATTGTTCTGTTGCAGATAAAATAATTTGTTCCCAG
>JAOZUV010000368.1:1379-3093 GCA_029938505.1 Bacteroidales bacterium
TCAAATTTTGAAATTGGATTAGTAAGTGCTTGGTAAATATGTATTTTTGGTTTTGGTAAAATAAAACTTGGAAAACTTTCCATAATATTACCGCCAACAAATCGCCTGTTTATTTCAGATAATTCAACTAGATATTCTGTCCCCTCTCCATCGAAAATTTGAATTTTATCACCCTTAGATATTCGAAGAACACGCGAAAGTCTTTTTATGAAATCAATATCTTCACAAGCTAATTTTTGATTTTGAATAAACTCTTTTGATACGAAAAATCGACGTAATGACATATATTGTTGTTTTTAATGAATTAAAACTCTGAGCGAGCTCGCAATGCTCGAGATAATGTTTCAGTATCAGTATAACCAATTTCACCTCCTTGAGGTAACCCTTGTGCTAATTTGGTAATTTTTAGATCAAATTCTTTCAACTGGCCTGCAATATAAACGGCTGTTGCTTCTCCTGGTAAATCTGTATCAAGAGCTAAAATTATCTCTTTAACTCCACCAAGACTTACTCGATCTAGAAGTTCATCAATCTTCAAATCACCTGGACTTATGCCGTCTATAGGTTTGATAAGTCCGTGCAAAATATGATATTTACCATCAAAAAAATTAACAGATTCAAATGCTAAAATATCTAATGGCTCAGCTACTACGCAGATTATTTCATTAGACCGAGAATGATTACTACAAATTGGACAAATTTCAGTATCACTATAATTTTGACACTCCTTGCAAAGTAAAAATCCACTTTTAATTTCATTCAAATTTTTTGCTATCTTTTCAGATAAAATTGGATTTGAACGCAAGAGAAAAAAAGCATAGCGCTCTGCTGTCTTTTGTCCCACTCCAGGCAAAGCCTTGAGTGATTCTACAAGCTCCAAAATACTTTGTGGTAAAAATTGCATATTTTTTTCTTAATTAAAAAGCTAATTATAACTTATACTAAAACAAGTTTTTTTTCAAAAAAATGGAACTATACCAATTCATTATAAAAAAACAATGAAGAAGAATAGCCGCCTGTACTAAGAAATAACCTCACTAAGACACATCTTTATATATATATTATATATACTGATATAGAAAGCACTTTATTTTCTACCAGCTCCAATTACCCTGCCTAGTAGTATCAGTTTTGCCTATTTCCAATGAAAAAGTTTCTTGGCAATATTGAGAACCACGATTTTTAAGTAGAATCATTGTAATATCATCTTTTTGATCCGAATATTCACCAACAAATTCTCCAAATTCACGTGTGATATTATCAAAAACACTTTCTGCCGTAGCACGACCACTATATTTTTCTAAAAGCTTCATTAATCTTTCTATTTCAAACATTTCTCCAAAATTATTACGCGCTTCCGTGATTCCATCTGTATAAATCAAGAGAAGATCTCCTTCTTTAAAATCAATTTCTTTTTCTTTAATTATTTTTGAATTATCTGGGATCATTCCAAGTGCTATTCCTCCAGACTTTACCATTTCGCATTTACTAGTATTGGCATGATAATGCAAATAATATTCATGACCACAGCCAGTATAATAAAGCTTTTGATCATTATGATGCCAGCGTAAATAAAAAGCAGTCATAAACATATTAGTTGCAATACGTGTATAAAGAATCTGATTTACTTTTACTAAAAAATCATCCGTCTTGCGAAACAAAGGCGAAAAAGCACGAACTAAAATATTCACCATCATCATTACAAGACCAGCTG
>JAOZUV010000037.1 GCA_029938505.1 Bacteroidales bacterium
ATAAGTGGTGATTTTGATATTCGGCTTAGTAAAGAAATTTGCAAAAACAATGTTATTCGAAATACTAAAAGTGGATCTATCGTAGTTTTTCATGATAGTTTGAAGGCAGAAGAAAAAATGCTTTATGCTTTGGAAGCTTGTTTAAAATATTTTCAGGAAAAAGGCTATAGTTTTGAGGCTATCAACATATAAATTTTCATCTTTGTAAAACGCTATGAAAACACACACATTAATACGAATTATCTCATTATTCATCATGATGGCAATTTATACCTTTATCATGGTGAAATGCGCTAACCCAGTATCGCCAACAGGAGGACCAAAAGATGAAACACCTCCAATTATTGTTTCATCTAAACCTGAAAATTATTCCTCTAATTTCTCGGATAAGAAAATGAGCATTCAATTTAATGAGTTTGTACAACTTAGAAGTTTGCAAAATCAATTATTGATATCTCCCCCAATGGAGTTTAAACCCGAAATAAAAATAAAAAAGAGATCTGTTGTTATAGAGATTGACAAAGAAGAAATACTAAGTGAAAACACGACCTACACAATATTTATGGGGAATTCTGTTGTTGATTTAACTGAGAACAACCCACATTTAAATTTGGAATATGTTTTCTCAACAGGTCATTTTGTAGATTCACTAAGTATAAGGGGTAATATTAAAAATACCTTCACAGGATTTCCTTCTAAAAATGTCTCAGTTTTGCTTTATGCAGATGAAAATGACACTATTCCATTGGATTCAATGCCTTTAAGAATTCGCCCAAATTATGTTGCAAAAACTGATGATAATGGAGAATTCGGGATTTACAATTTGAGAAATGTTCCATATAAAATATTTGCATTAAATGACCAGAATGGGAACTATTTATACGACCTTCCTTATGAGAATATTGCATTTTTAGATTCAATGATAAATCCCTATTATACTGGGATTAGAGAAACAGCTGTTGTTGATAGCACTCTTATAGATTCTATTCCAAAAGTTGTTTATGAATATACACCTACTGAGCTTTTTATGTTTACGGCTATCGACTCAACTCAGGATATTGCTGGAGAAGAGCTATTAGCTGATTATAAAATTCAAATTTTATTAGATTTCCCCTGCAAAAATTATTTATTAAATCCTTTAAATTTTGATTCAACTTTAGATTGGAAAATTGATGAGCCAAACATTAGCAATGATTCAATTATACTGTGGTTAAAACCTCTTGTTCCTGACACTATTCAATTTGAGTTTATTGCGGATGGAATGATACTTGACACACTTGAGATGCCTACCAAAAAACCTGAAAAAAAATCTGGAGGTTTAGCTAAGAATATATTCAAAAAGAAGGAATCTGAAGTAGATTCTATAAAAGTGATACTTATTAAAGCAGAAAGTAATGTCAAAGGTAGCATCGCTGAATTGAATCAGAAGGTAAAAATCGACTTTGATTATCCGTTGGAATCCTTTGATTTTTCAAAATTTATATGGATAGAAGATAGTATCTCAACAACTCCAGAAATTCAGTTTGCAGATCAGTCAAAACGTCATATTATTATTAATAAAGAACTTAGTGAGGAAAATAATTATCAGCTAATTATTCCTGACTCTATTCTTTTTAATATTCATGGGAATACCAACGATAGTCTTATTTATAATTTTGCAACTAAAAAGAAGGATGAGTACGGAAATTTAATATTAACAATTGAGCCTGATCAACTTACAGGAGGTTCCTGGATTGTTCAGTTAATGAGTCCTGATGATGTCGTTCTAAAAGAAAGAATAATCACAGAAAGAGAAGTGATTCGATTTGAATTTATGACTCCTGGAACATATAAACTAAGAGCAATTCACGACCAAAATAATAACGGGCACTGGGATACAGGAAATTATGCCTATAAAAGACAAGCCGAAAAAGTGATTTATTTAGGTGCAGAAATTGAGCTAAGAGCCAATTGGGATTATGAAGAAAATTGGAATTTAAAATAATTCCAATTTTTTATTCTTCATTACATCTGTTGATACACTCTACGATTTCAGTAAGAGTAACACTTTTTAAGGAATAAAATATTTTTTTTCCTTCTCTCTTTGAAACAAGTACCCCTTTGTTTTTCAAAATATTTAAGTGATGAGAAGCTGAAGCTTGCTCAATATTTAACTTTTCGTAAATTTCAGTTACACTCAATTTGGGGGTAGCGTTTAAGAGATCAATAATAGCAATACGCATTGGATGTGCAATTGCACGTAATTTGCTTGCTGCCATTTCTAGTTTAGTAATGTCAATAACTAAGTTTCCCATAATTAATTTAATTTTCTACAAAAATAGGTAAATAAATACATCACATCCAAGTAAATATGTATATATATCATAAAATTATATATATACATCATAAAAATTATACAAATAAAGTGGTAAATGAGAAATTACTCCCATCAAATAAACCTTTATCACTAAGTTTTAGGTCGGGAATCACTAAAAGAGCCATGAAAGAAAGAGTCATAAATGGAGCATTTAATTGGGTTCCCAATGTTTTAACTTTTTGGTCGATCCGTTCATAATCTTCTGCTACTTTATATGCATCCTTGTTTGACATTATGCCTCCAACTTCAAGCGGAAGCTTAAGTTTTTCATCCTTATTCACACAACAAATGCCCCCTTTTGATTCGATTAGCAAATTGATGGCATTGACAATATCTTCATCATCTACACCAACAGCAATGATGTTATGACTGTCGTGTGCTACTGTTGAAGCAATAGCTCCTTCCTTAAAACCAAAATTTTTAATAAAGGCAACAGAAGGTTTACTTAATTCATAACGATTCATCACAACCAATTTCAATATATCTTGCTCAATATCACTACATGCATAGCCATTAATGATATTTGCTGGGAGCTCTATATTTTTCGTAATGAGCTGACTTTCCATAGCTTCAATAACACGAATAGTATTCGACTTTGCTTTTAATAATAGATCATTTGTTGAAATTTTCTCGGCAATAAAGCGGTTAATTGGTTTTTCTACCATAGATTCGATCAAAGATTCTCCCATTTCAGCAACCTTGATTCCCTGAATATATGTTTTCTGGATATTAAAGTCTTCCAGATTGTCAACAATAATAAAATCGGCATCATCACCATGCTGCAACATTCCAATTTCTAAATTATAATGCTTTATTGGATTATAAATACAAGAACGTAAAACCTTGATAGGATCGTGACCTTTTAAAATGGCTCTTTTTACTAATTCATTAATATGCCCTTTTACCAAATCATCAGGATGTTTGTCATCTGAACAAAACATAATGTCATCTGGGAAATCATTTAATAGATCAATAAGCTCATCAAAATTTTTGGCAGCACTTCCTTCTCGAATCAGAACTTTCATCCCGTACTTTATTTTCTCAACAGCCTCGGCCATTCCAAAACATTCGTGATCAGTAGTAATTCCTGCTCCGATATATTTTTTCGCATCCTCACCAACAACCCCCGGAGCATGACCATCCACAGGTTTATTATATTTTTTTGCCAGATTTAGTTTTGCATGAACTTCTTCATCTCCAAAAAGCACACCCGGAAAATTCATCATTTCTGAAAGATATTTGATCTCGGGCATTTTAAGCAGTTCTTCGGTTTCTTCAACACCAAGAACTGCTCCTGAAGATTCGAATCCAGTTGCTGGCACACAAGAAGGTGCTCCAAAAAAGAATTTAAAGGGTACCTTTTTCCCGCTTTCAATCATAAATTTCACCCCATCAACACCCATCACATTGGCTATTTCGTGTGGGTCAGAAACGCTAGCTACTGCCCCATTGACAACAGCCATTCGGGCAAATTGAGCAGGTGTAAGCATAGAACTTTCAATATGAATATGAGCGTCAATTAAGCCTGGAAGGATATATTGTTTATCAACTAAATCAGATTTTTCAATAGATTTTATTTTTCCATTTTCAATGCTGAGAATTCCTTTAACTGTTTTTTGATTTACAATATCAATGATATTTCCGCTTATTTTGAATTGCATTTTTTCGATATTTATTGTTAATCAAATTTACAAAATATAGTACAGCTATTCAAACCTACTATATATTACAAATTTTACGTATTCAACATTTAGTTGTTTATAAATAATACTATATAGCATTCACTTTGTTGGCATATTGTTATTATTTTTAGAAGAAAGATAAAAAAATGCCGTATAAAATTGTGTGGGAAGAAAAAGGGGTTTATATTAAATCAACTGGTATAGTAATAGCAAACGAAAACTTGCAACTAAATGGTGAAATTTATGGCAATAAAAATTTCGACACCATTGAATATCAGATTGCGAATTTCCTAGATGCTGATGTTTCAGCATTCAACGACAAAGAAATTTCGGTAATTGCAAGACTCGAATCTAGTGCAAGTATTTGGAATAAAAAACTCAAAGTAGCACATGTTACAAAAGATCCTGAGTTTATTCGCTTAATAAAAGTTTATGAAAACCAATTAGAAAAATCGGGATGGCAATTTATGATTTTTGATACTGTTGAAAAAGCCCGAAAATGGGTAAATGCACCTTCTAACTAATAAATAATTTACATTTAGAATTCTGAAAATTAAGTGTCTAAAAAATTAGCTTAAAACAAGTTTCTGACATTTGCTTCGATTCCACGATGATTTTACCATTGTGAATCCTCATAATCTGTCGGCACAAACTTAAACCAATGCCTGTACCGCCCATCTTGTTTAAAATCTTATAATTTCGATTTCATTTATTTGAGTTTGAGGAAATACTGCTAAAATTCCATAAGAAATATTCAATGGGCGCAGTGAACAACTTGTAGTGAGCGAAGTCGAACTAAATTAAAATATTTCTTTGATATAATTCCGACTTTGATAAACTCAGTCTCCGAAAAAAGGGTTAGGAGCGAGGCTTTAAATGTTATGAATTGCATTTGCAATCTTAGCAATTAAGCCAGGATCTCTTTCAAACTTATTCCCCACAACAATTAAATCAGCTCCGGCTTTGGCAATATCGGCCGCTAATTCCGGAGTTCGAATTCCACCACCAATAATCAAAGGAACATCCACACTTTGACTCACCATTTTAACCATTTCCAATGGAATATGGTTTTCTGCCCCACTTCCGGCATCCATATATATAACTTTCATGCCAAGCATTTCACCAGCCATTGCGGTACAAGAAGAAATATCAGGTTTATCAGCCGGGATGGGCATTGAATTACTCATATAAGTTACCGTTGTAGCCTTTCCTCCATCAATCAACATATAGCCGGTTGAAATCACTTCCAATCCACTTAATTTTAGATAAGGAGCAGTGATAACATGGGCTCCAATTAATAATTCAGGATTGCGCCCAGAGATGAGCGATAAATATAAAAATGCATCAGCTTTGGGGCTCATTTGCAAAGCATTCCCAGGAAAAATAACAATCGGAATATCACAATTAGCTTTAATGATTTTAATACAGGCATCAAGGCTGTCATTAGTTAACAAGCTCCCACCAACAAAAAAGTAATCAACCTTGCTTTCCGCTGCAATTATTGCTATTTCCCTTAGATCTTCATTCGAAGGTTTGTCCGGATCAATCAGTACAGCAAATTGTTTTTTGCCTTCTTTTTTCTTTTGTGTGATTGCTTGGTAAATATTCATATTAATAGTCGTTTTTAACAAAGATATTCATTCTTTAATTATTAACTCACTTCAGCTTATCAAATATCATTAAACTTAATTATAGTTTTGTTATTTCATATTTGAAAAAGATGTTTAGACTCTAGATATTAGACAAGAATATTTTCTAAAGTCTTGAGTCCAGCATCTAATATTTTAATACTTGTAATGGGTTTTAGTCCAGGAATTATAGGAATAGTAATTCCTATCTCTCTGCATTCCAGTATTTATAAGCACAACAATAGGATTGCTTGCTATATTTTTATTGTAATCAGATTTTTGTTTCATTAACTTTGTGTTAATTTATCAATCCCAATATTGGGCTAGGTTGTAGCACCTTTTCCTTTACTTCGGAAGGTTGCTAGAGGTTCGCAGAGCCTAATCTCTCCCCTCTTCTTTATAAATCAAACACCTTTAAAAGAAAGGCTTGTTTGAATTCTGAACAAATATAGATGAGTCTCTAAAAAAAATCAAATTTATTTAGAAAATTTTAAATGACCCATTCCATAAACCAAAATATGATCCCCAATTTGATCATAAAAAAGTTCGACTTTTGTATCAAGATTATGGCAACGAATAAATGTTTTTAAAGTAGCAGGGGGTGTAAATTCAAAAGGCAGAACATATAGATTTTTTCGAAAATCCAGATTTCCTTTGCCATACATTTTAAATAAAGACTCCTTTGCCGACCAAATCACATAGAGTCGAGACAGTAAATTTTCGTCATCTGTCAGAAATTCGTTCTCTGATTCGGAACAAAATTTATGTTTTATTTTATAGATTCGGGGAGTGAGTTTCTCAATGTCAATTCCTAAATGAATATTCTCTCCTAAAAGGATGGCAACATAATTTTGTGTGTGAGAAATCGATATTGAAAGACCTTCATCATTTAAAACAGGTTTGCGATTATCATCATGCGTAATCCATAAATCAGGACTATTACTCAATATCAATAAGAGTTTACGCGTTGCCAACCATTGTTTTTTTCGCCCTTCATTAGTAATCGACTCATAGAAATCTCGCTCATATTCATTGATCGAATAATCTTTTAATAGCTCCTCCAATGTTTCGTCGATTTCCCAAACAGCAAGCTGAACATTAAATGCAATCGTATTTTTTTTAATCAGTGGCATAAACAAATGGTTATTGACAAAAATACAATTTTTAGTCGCTCAAAGCTTAATAATTAGCAGCATTGAGTATATCCGAATTATTTGTATTTTCGCAATCTGAAAAAAAATATAAAATTGAATTCTAGAATAATGATTAAAACAAAAACAGATTATAAAATTGCCGATATTAGTTTAGCTGATTTTGGAAGAAAAGAAATTGAAATTGCTGAAAAGGAAATGCCAGGTTTAATGGCTATCCGCAAAAAATATTCGAATGAAAAACCTTTAAAAGGTGTTCGAATTATGGGTTCATTACATATGACCATTCAAACAGCTGTTTTAATTGAAACTTTAATTGAAATTGGTGCTGATGTGCGTTGGGCAAGTTGTAATATTTTTTCAACACAAGATCATGCTGCGGCAGCTATTGCTAAGGCTGGCGTTCCTGTTTTTGCATGGAAAGGTGAAAACCTAGATGAATATTGGTGGTGTACTAAACAAGCACTTAGTTTTCCTGGCGAAAAAGGCCCTCAACTGATTGTTGATGATGGTGGGGATGCCACTCTTTTATTACATATTGGAGCAAACATTGAAGATGATCCAAAATTATTAAAGAAAGAGACTACTAGCCTTGAAGAAGCTGCTGTTTTTAGATTATTGACCGAGACTTATGTTGAAGATAATCAGAAATGGCATAAAGCTATTGCCGATTGGAAAGGTGTTTCGGAAGAAACTACAACAGGAGTTCACCGTTTATATCAAATGATGGAAGAAGGGAAATTATTGGTTCCTGCCATCAATGTGAACGACTCTGTTACCAAATCAAAATTTGACAACCTTTACGGATGTCGTGAATCATTAGCTGATGGAATCAAGCGTGCAACAGATGTAATGTTGGCTGGTAAAGTTGTGGTTGTTTTAGGTTATGGAGATGTTGGTAAAGGTTGTGCTCACTCCATGCGCACTTACGGTTCTCGCGTAATTGTTACCGAAATTGATCCTATTTGTGCTTTACAAGCAGCGATGGAAGGCTTTGAAGTTACTAATATTGAAGAGGCTCTTACAGAAGGAAATATTTTTGTAACCACTACTGGAAACAAAGATGTGATCACATTTGATCATATGAAACAAATGAATGATCAAGCCATTGTTTGTAATATTGGTCACTTTGATAATGAAATCCAAGTTGAGAAATTGGATACAGACAAAAAAGTTATAAAAACAAATATCAAACCTCAGGTTGATAAATATACTTTTGAGAATGGAAACTCTATTTTCTTATTAGCAGAAGGTCGTTTGGTAAATCTTGGTTGTGCAACAGGTCACCCATCATTTGTGATGAGTAATTCATTTACAAACCAAACATTAGCTCAAATTGAACTATGGAAAAATGATTATGAAATTGGTGTTTATCGTTTACCAAAACAATTAGACGAAGAAGTTGCTCGTTTACATCTAGAGCAAATTGGAGTAAAACTTACAAAAATGACCAAAGAGCAATCTGATTATTTAGGCATTCCTGTTGAAGGCCCATATAAACCTAATCATTACAGATACTAAAATAAATTGAAATTTTATGAAGGCGATTTTCGAAAGGAAATCGCCTTTTTTAATTAAAAACATGCAAATAAATACCATCAAACTGAGTACGGTATTGTTTAAGAGATAATAGAGCAGGCCCTTCATAAGGGGTGCCATCTAGCAAACTATATTTTGACCCACTACATGGATCTACAGCTAAAAACCCAGAATCATCAACAGAAACAACACAATTTGATGCATTGGGATAATTATATGGAGCCGTACGCTCATGAGCTCTGTACTCTCCAAAACCAGCATTATAAATGATAATCCCACGATGACCACCGTTTACATAAGCCCAGTTTCCGGCTATAGATAAATCACCATTCCCATTTGGACTAGGTACAAATTGTGGTGAAAGAGGATTAATCTGCAAATCAACTTTCGCATAAGGAATTAATTTATCAACAGGATTTTCTTTTGCACAAGAAATCGGCAAACTAATAATTACAAATGCTGAGAAAATAAATACTATTTTTTTGAGTTTTCTATAATACATTTCCAATGAATTCGTTTTTTAATTAAACGTTAGTGTAAATTTATTATTTTGCAGGCAGTTTACAAACTTCTATTTCCTTAAAAAGATGAAAAGAATTAAACTTATATTTTTAATACCAATAATCGGATTAGCAGGCTTAAGCTATTCGTGCAAGAGCATGAAAGAATCAAAAAAAGTAACGCAAGCTGAAAAAGAAATAAGTGCCCAGGAAAAAGAAGCATTGGAACAACACCAAAAACTTGTTGAAGCCCATTATAATCGCCAAGCACCCAAAACAAAAATTATGATGGAAAAAACCAAAATCAGATCAGAATCTTTCAATCAAGCAAGGAAAAAAAAGAGAACTCTTTTTCAACGATTATTTGGGATAAACCCAAAACATAAAAAGCCAAAATTGAAAAAGAGATAAGGGTTTAAAATTCTTCCTCATCAAATTCTTTCTTCTTCTTCTTTTGAGAATTAAATTTGTCACAATTAAAATCAAGGTTCATATCGTAAAGAGGTTTTTCAAAATCTCCTTTCTGGAAATTTAGGGTCGAATCTGCATAAATCTTTTTCATATATAATGCCCAAATTGGAAGAGCCATATTAGCTCCTTGACCTAAAGTTAAAGTTCTAAAATGAGCACTCCTATCATCACAACCTGTCCAAACACCTGTAGTTAATTGTGGTACAATTCCCATAAACCAACCATCCGATTGATTATTTGTTGTCCCTGTTTTTCCAGCAATTGGATTTGTGAGATTGTACTTCGCCCAAGCTAAACGTCTACCAGTACCATGTTTAACAACTCCTTTCATTAACTCAAGCATCAGATAAGCCGTATGTTCATTCATAGCTTCATTCCGTTTAGGAGTAAATTGCGCAATAACATTCCCATTTTTATCTTCTATTCGAGTCATAAAAATAGGTTCAACATAAACTCCTTTACTAGCAAATGAGTTCATAGCCCCAACCATTTCTGAAAGTTTTAAATCAGCCGAGCCCAATGCAATTGAATATACAGGGCGAATTCGACTTTTTACACCCATTTTACGGGCTACTTTTATCACTGACTGTGGAGAATAACGTTTTATGAGATGTCCTGAAATCCAATTATTTGAAGTCGCCAATGCATATTTCAAAGTGATTTCTTTCCCTTCGGTTCCATCAGCTCCATTATCAGGTTCCCAAACATCGCCATTATCTAATCGAATCATTGGTTGAATATTCGGGATTGTACTACAAGGGGTAAACTCCCCTTCTTGCATCGCCAATGTATACAAAAATGGTTTGAATGTTGAACCTACCTGACGCTGCCCCATTGTAACATGATCGTACTGGAAGTTATTGTAGTTGATGCCACCTACATAAGCCTTAACATGACCAGTTATAGGCTCAACGGACATCAAGCCTGAATGCAAGAAATATTTGTAATAACGCAAAGAATCCATTGGAGACATGATGGTATCGATCATTCCTTCCCAAGAAAAAACACTCATAGGTACAGGAATATCAAAAATCATTTTGATTGTATCGAGACTAACATGTGCATTTCTAAGTTTTCGATAACGCTCAGTGCGTTTCATGCTTCGTTCCATTAATTTTTCAACTTCTCGATCCACAGAGTCAGATTCAAATACAAAAGGGGCATTTGATATTCCCGCCCAATGTTTATAAAAAGTTGGTTGTAAATCGAGTGATAAATGTTCTTTAACTGCATCCTCAGCGTGCTGCTGCAAGCGTGAATCAATGGTTGTGTAAACCGTTAATCCATCCTCATATAAATTGTATGGGCTGCCATCAGCTTTATAATTACTCGCACACCATTTTTTAAGCTCAGCTCTTAAAAACTCTCTAAAATAACGAGCCTGACCACGGGTGTGATCCAACACTCCAAAACGAGACATGTCCAATGGAATTTGTTTTACCGAATCGTACGTATATTGATCGATAAAACCATAACGATGCATTTGAGCTAAAACAATATTTCTTCTTCTCAAAGACCGATCTTTCGTTATTGAATCCCGGCTATTTGGATTATATCTGGAAGGAGCATTTACCACACCAGCCATTAATGCAGCTTGTTGAAGATTAAGTGAATCGGGAGTTAAATTGAAATACGTCTTTGAAGCAGATTTTATACCATATGAATTATTACCATAAAACACCGTATTCAAATACATGGCAATAATTTCTA
>JAOZUV010000038.1 GCA_029938505.1 Bacteroidales bacterium
GATTGTCCAGCTAAGCGATCAAACTCTTTGGGATGTGGCGTTAAAATAGTATTTGGATTTAAAAAGCCCAACCATGTTTTATTCTCAGCTAAAATATTCAGAGCATCCGCATCAAAAATCAAAGGAACAGTAGCATTCTGAATTAATACTTTTATAGCATTATGGCTTTGTTCTTCCATTCCTATACCTGGGCCAATACCAATAGCATTGTATGATAACAATTCTGGAATCTCAGAGATATAATTTTCAAAGCGATCTAAACTTAACATGGCTTCAGGAACTGCCGTTTGTACTATTTGATTTCCTTTAAATGGGATATGTGTTGTTAGCAATCCAACCCCAGATCGCAAACAGGCTTTTGAGGCTAAGACAGCCGTACCCATCTTTGCATTGCTTCCAGAAATTAGCAGAGCATGACCATAATTTCCTTTGTGTGAAAACTTGGCACGTCCTCTCAAAAAATCAACACAGGTTGTTGCAGTGGTTAAGTAATTCTTCACCTCAACATCATTCACAAAGCTACTGTGTAAACCTATAGGAAGAACATGCCAATCACCCACAAATTCATGATTTTTTGCAAAAAGAAAAGCATATTTTGGAAACTCAAATGATAGAGTATAATCAGCTTCAATAATTACACCTCCTCCTTCCGTATTTTCATCGGCAAATAATCCGGAAGGAATATCTACTGCCACACAAACAGCTTCGCTCTGATTAATTTTCTCAATTACTTCAGCAACAAAACCTTTGACTGGTTTAGACAATCCCGATCCAAAAATAGCATCAACAATTACATATTCTTCTTCAATTTCAGGTAATTTACTTGCCTCGGAAATTTCAATTATCTCAACATTCCCAATTTTATAGAGACGCTCTTGATTTGTCTTAAAATCAGGAGATCGCTTATTCGTAAAGTTTAAAATCCAAACAGCCACATTAATTTCATCTTCGGCCAGCAGGCGAGCAATAGCTAAACCATCAGCTCCATTATTTCCAGGTCCACAAACAATTCTGACTTGACTATTTTTTTTCAAAAAAGGACGCAACCACTCAAAACAAGCAAGAGCAGCTCGCTCCATTAGGTCAAGACTATCGATAGGCTCATTCTTGATCGTGTAAGCATCGGCCTCACGGATTTTCTCAACAGGAAGAATTTTTATCATAGAAAGAGGTATTAAAGTGTTTGCGTGTTAATGTATTTGAGTTAAAATAAATAATTACAATAACACCAAAACATAATAACACTATATTTCAACTTTAAAGATAATTAATCCTAATGTAATCCGCCACTTATTTATAAAGCAATTAATAGTACTTTTGCAAAAATTTGATTTCATGGCAAGACGACACAAAATAGCACATAAAATATTTACAGAAGTAGAAATAACTGATGCAGGCTCGGAAGGTAAAGCAGTTGCACGAATTGAAGACAAGGTGATCTTCGTCCCTTTTGTGGTACCTGGCGATATTATCGATATTCAACTTACCAAAAAGAAAAAAAGTTATCTGGAAGGCAAAGCCATAAAAATTCATACATATTCTGATCTTAGAATTGATGCAAAATGTGAGCATTTTGGACTGTGCGGTGGTTGCAAATGGCAAATTCTGGATTATGATCAACAATTAAAATTCAAACATAAGCAAGTAAAAGATAATCTGGAACGCATTGCTAAAGTTGACTTACCGGAAATCAAACCAATTTTGGGAAGTAAGGAAATTTATAACTATCGCAACAAACTAGAGTATACTTTTTCGAATCGTAAATGGATTACCGAGTTTGATCCCGATAAGGAAATAAACGAAAAAGACATGTATGGCTTAGGATTCCATATGCCGGGAATGTTTGATCGCATAGTGGATATAAAACAATGCCATTTACAGGCTGACCCATCCAATGCCATTCGTTTGGAGATTAAGAAATTTGCGATTGAAAACGATCTGACTTTTTATAATGTTAGACGACACGAAGGATACTTCCGAAATTTAATTATTCGCAACACCAATACAGGCGATTTAATGGTAATCGTAATTGTTAATGAACCATCTGAAGAAAAAATCAATTTAGTGATGGAGCATTTGAAAAATAAATTCCCAGAAATTACTTCATTGATGTATATCGTAAATCAAAAAAAGAATGATGATATTTTTGATCAGGATGTAAAATTATATTCGGGTAAAACATTTATGACAGCAGAGATGCCTGCAGCTCACGATCCTAAACAGATTCTAAAATTCAAAATTCAAGCAAAATCATTTTACCAAACCAATTCAGATCAAGCCTACGAATTATATAAAATTGGGGCTGAATTTGCGGATTTACAAGGAGATGAACTCGTTTACGATTTATATACTGGAACAGGAACCATCGCTAATTTTATCGCTGCTTCAGCAAAAAAAATAATTGGATTGGAATATGTTCAGTCGGCTATTGAAGATGCTTTTGAAAATTCAAAGATTAATAACATTAGCAATACCGATTTTCATGCTGGTGAGATTGAGAAAATTATGAATGATCAATTCATCGAAAAACATGGCAAACCCGATGTAATAATCACCGATCCTCCACGAGCAGGCATGCATCCTAAGGTAATTGAACAAATTTTAAAAGTATCACCTGAAAAAATCGTATACATCAGTTGTAATCCTGCTACTCAAGCCCGAGATATTGCGTTACTTGATGAGGCCTATAAAGTTGAAAGAGTACAACCGGTTGATATGTTTCCACATACTCAACATGTGGAGAATGTAATTCTTCTAAAGAAAAGATAAAAGTATTTTTTTTAATTTTTATACTTTAATCAAAATGATCGTCAGACTGAGCGGAGTCGAAGTCTTAAGGTCGCATTTCGACTTCGCTCAATGTGACCTTATAACCGATTATAAAGATATGACTTAATAGAATTAGCAAGAGTGTCAATATTGATACTCTCCCCTTTCACAATAAGATTGGCTTTTTTGTAAAATATTTCACGATCACTCAACTGTTTATCAATAAATAAATATGATTCTTCCCCACTTAAATCCTTAAGGATAGGACGAACCTTTTTAGCATTTAATAAACGATCGACCAAAGATTTTACAGCCATTTGTAAATAAACAACTACACCTGACTTTTTCATCACCTCCAGATTATTAAAAAAACAGGGGGCTCCTCCACCCGTTGAAATCACAATATTTGATTCTTTGGAAAGCTCTTCTATCAATTCCTTCTCAATCTGCCGAAAAGCAGTTTCATCATATTTTTCAAAAAAAGAGGAAATACTTAAACGATAACGCTCTTCAAACAATTGATCAACATCCACAAAAGCATAATCCATCAATTTTGCCAAACGATGACCAACAGTTGTTTTACCACTCCCCATATAGCCTATTAAATAGATCCTCATAGTGTTAATTTGTGTAAACGAAGGTAATAAAACTAGGTGTTTTGGAATAAATAATGTTATATTGAATTAATTAAATCGAGATCCCTCTCTTTCGGCAAGGCATTTATAATGGTGAGCAATAATCTCATCTACGCTTTTTTCAGTCATCTCATTAACTAAGCGAAGACGCTCAGGAATTGGGAGTAATCGAATTTCATTTGCCGGACAATCCTTTACACTTTCACCCATTGGGCAATGAATTACGAGTCCTTTAACCCAAGTTTTCTTATCCTCGAAATTGAGATTTTCGCGCATATGTCATTGGTTTTAGTTGCAATATACACAAACATACTTAAGTATACAATAATCAAAGTGAGACAGGATAATTACTTTCTAGCAATCACTTTCTTAACCGCTTCAACAATATTTGGGGCATCCAAACCATATTCAGTCATTAACTGAGCAGGTGTTCCACTTTGTCCAAATTGGTCGTTTACAGCTACCATTTCCATAGGTATTGGAAGTTTTTGAGCTAGCAATTGAGCTATACTATCACCCAATCCACCATGACGCATATGCTCCTCTGCTGTTACCACACATTTTGTTTTAGCCACTGATTTCAAAATAGCTTTTTCATCCAAAGGTTTAATGGTATGAATATTTATGATCTCAGCATCAATTCCATTTTCGGCAAGAGCTTTTCCTGCCAGTATTGCTTCCCAAACTAAATGTCCGGTAGCAAAAATAGAAACATCCTTGCCTTCATTTAATAGCAAAGCTTTGCCAATTTCAAATTTTTGATCAGGAGCAATAAATGTAGGTACTTTCGGACGACCAAAACGTAAATAAACAGGTCCTTGATGATCGGCGATCGCAATAGTAGCCGCTTTTGTTTGATTAAAATCGCAAGGATTAATGACCGTCATATTCGGTAGCATTTTCATCAATCCAATATCTTCTAAAATTTGGTGAGTTGCTCCATCTTCGCCTAAAGTAATTCCGGCATGAGAAGCACATATCTTTACATTTTTTTGAGAATAAGCAACAGCCTGGCGGATTTGATCATAAACTCGTCCAGTAGAAAAGTTAGCAAAAGTTCCCGTAAATGGGATTTTACCACCGATGGTTAAACCAGCAGCAATACCAATCATATTTGCTTCGGCTATTCCAACCTGAATAAAACGTTCAGGAAACTCAGCTACAAAAGCATCCATTTTAAGCGATCCAATTAAATCAGCACACAATGCAACAACATTTGGATTTGTACGACCTATTTCTAATAAACCTTCTCCAAAACCAGAGCGAGTATCTTTGTGATTGTATATTTGAAATTCTTTCATGCTAAGAGGGTGTTTTTCTGTTTATGTGTTATGGAATTGATTATTATTAATAGTCTCCAAGAGTTTCCTCAAGTTGAGAAAGCGCATTTGCCGTTTGCTCATCATTAGGGAAGTTCCCATGCCATTTATGAGTTCCCATCATAAAATCAACGCCTTGTCCCATTTCGGTTTTCATTAAAATAACAATCGGCTGATTATTTCCAGAAAGTTCTTTGGCTTCTTTTAAGGTATCCAGAATCGAATTGAAATCATGCCCATCCATTTCCAACACTTTCCAGTCAAATGCTTCCCATTTTGCTTTTAAATCCCCAAGGGATAAAACTTCATCAACTGGACCATCAATTTGTTTCCCATTATTATCAACGATAGCAATTAAATTATCCACTTTTTTAGCGGCAGCAAACATGGCTGCTTCCCAAACCTGACCTTCTTCTAATTCACCATCACCCATTAAAACATAAATAAGGTTTGGATCATTATTTAATTTCTTTGCAGTTGCAGCACCAATACTTACGGATAAACCTTGACCTAAAGAACCTGAAGCTATTCTTACACCTGGAATTTTTTCAGCTACTGAAGGATGACCTTGAAGTCGCGTGTGCAGCTTACGAAAACTCGCTAATTCACTTACATCAAAATAACCTGAACGAGCTAAGACGCTGTACAATACGGGGGAAATATGTCCATTCGAAAGAAAGAATAAATCTTCTCCTTTGGCATCCATTGTAAAGTTTTTGGGGTTATGTTTTAATACTTTAAAATAAAGGGCTGTGAATAAGTCAGCACAACCGAGAGAGCCACCGGGATGTCCTGATTTTGCACCATTTACCATACGAACGATATCTCTTCTAATTTGGCTTGATTTTTTTTGCAACTCTTCTATTTGCGGCATATTGTTTTTTTTTTGCAAAAATATACTTTTTAGAGGGAGCATTTTGTTTTTGTTAAGAAATAATGAAAAAAACATCACTTAGGATGTAAACATATTTTTGTTGGTAATTTTAAGCTTTAGATTCGTGATTCCAATAAATATTTTCTATTTTTAAATATTCTAAATAGGTTATGACTATGCGAGATAGAAGATTGGTAAACAGTATCTTAATTTTAGTATTTTTTCTAATAGCTTCTGTAAATTATGCTCAAAGCAAATTAGAAGAAAAAATATGGGTGGATTCTGTATACAGGAGTTTGAGTACAGAAGAACGTATTGGTCAGTTATTGGTGATACGGGCAAATAATGTGGGCGAAGACTATTTTGAAAATATTACAAAATATATCAAGGATTACAATATTGGTGGTGTTACTTTTTTTAAAAACACACCCTACAATCAGGCCAAACAAACCAATGAATGGCAAAAACTTGCTAAAACACCCCTGCTTATTTCTATTGATGGAGAGTACGGAGTTGGGATGCGATTAGACAGTTTGTTTAAATTTCCATTTCAAATGACTTTAGGAGCCATTCAAAATGACAGCCTAATATATGAGATGGGAAAAGACATTGCTATGCAATGTAAACGCATGGGAATACAAATGAATTTCGCCCCTGTGGTTGATATCAATATTAATCCTAAAAACCCAGTAATAAATAGCCGTTCATTTGGTGAAGACAAAAAAAATGTCAGTCGTAAAGGAATCATGTATATGAAAGGTTTGCAAGATCATGGAATTATCGCAACAGCCAAACATTTCCCTGGACATGGAGATACTGATACAGATTCGCATGAAACTTTACCAATCATTAAACATAAAAAAAGTCGACTTAAAAAAATTGAATTGTATCCATTCGAACAATTAATTAAAGAAGGATTGGGAGGAGTAATGATTGCTCATTTATATGTCCCAGCCTATGAAAAAGGGACCAATATCCCATCAACACTTTCTCCCAAATTAGTTAGTGGATTATTAAAAAAGAAAATGAATTTTGAAGGGCTTGTTATCACCGATGCTCTTGACATGAAAGGGGTTACTAAATATTTTAAACCAGGCGATATTGAATTAAGAGCCCTACAAGCTGGAAATGATATTTTATTATTGCCTCAAGACGTACCAAAAGCCATTCGCAAAATAAGCAAGGCCCTGAAAAAAGTTGAAATAGATAGCAGCCTTATTGAAAATGCCTGTAAGAAAATTTTAGCTTACAAATACAGAGCAGGATTAACAAGCACGCCAACAGTGAGAACCAGCAATATAGTAAAAGATATCAATAATAGGAAATCAGAATATTTAAACCGTAAACTATATGAAGAAGCATTAACTCTTGTTAAAAATCAGGACGACATACTTCCTTTAAAACAATTGGATACTCTGAAAATTGCAAGTTTAGTGATTGGAAATACCTATAAAGGGATTTTTCAGCAACGCTTAGAAAGTTATGCTTCAATAGATCACTTTTATGCAAAAAAGGAAATCAGTACCATTGAACAAAACAAACTCTTTGAATCCTTAAAGGATTACAATTTAGTGATTGTCGGAGTACAAAACACCAGTATTTTTGCCTCCCGAAAATTTGGGATCAGCAAATCTGAAATCGATTTTATTAACAAACTTCAAAAACAAAATAAAATCATATTAGATATTTTTGCCAATCCATATTCATTGGCCTATTTTAATATGGATGAAATCCCAGCAGTAGTAATGTCTTATCAGGATAATTTTAATACGCATGATTTATCGGCACAATTAATTTTTGGAGGTATCGCAGCTAAAGGCAAATTGCCTGTTACTGCCAGTGAAAATTTCCCACTAAATATTGGTTTATCTTCTGAAGTTATTCGCCTAAAATATACTCAGCCTGAAGAGCTAAATATTTCACCTTTTGATCTTCAAAAAGTAGATTCAATTATCCTTCATGGGATTAGCGAAAAAGCCTATCCAGGTTGTCAGGTTATGGCCATAAAAGACGGCAAAGTTTTTTACCAGAAAAGTTTTGGAAATCACACCTATTCAACAAAAATTCCAGTTCAAAATACTGACATCTACGACATAGCTTCTATCACAAAAATTACAGCAACTACTCTATCTGTAATGAAGTTTTATGAAGAAAAAAAACTAGATATTGATCAAAAGATATCCCATTATTTACCTTATTTCATTGGGACAAATAAAGAAGATGTTATTTTCCGGGATTTGTTAACTCATCAGGCTAAATTCCAATCATGGATTCCTTATTTCAGGGCAACTATTAATGAAGGTAGCAATTTAAATACAGACATTTATCAAAATCATATATCAGATAAATACCCAACAAGAGTTGCCGAAAAATTGTATATAAAACGGAATTACGCTTACCAAATTATGGATAGTATCATCATTTCGCCCTTACGTGATACGGATAAATATAAATATAGCGACATTGGTTTTTACATCTTAGCCCGCACTATTGAAGCCATTTCTAACCGACCTATTGACGAATATGTACAAGATAATTTTTATAATTCCTTAGGTTTAACAACTGTAGGGTTTTTGCCAAGAAATCGCTTTTCTTTGAACCGAATTGTCCCTACCGAAAATGATAAAATCTTCAGAAAACAATTAATCCATGGAGATGTACATGACCCAGGAGCAGCCATGTTGGGAGGCGTTTGTGGCCATGCGGGTGTATTTTCCAATGCTAATGATATAGCCGTTATCATGCAAATGCTTTTACAAAAAGGGATGTATGGAGGTAAAAAATATTTTGAAAAAAGTACAATTACTGAGTTTACTCGCTATCAGTTCCCTTTAAAAGACAATCGCCGCGGACTTGGTTTCGACAAACCACTACTGGAATACGATGAGGATGGCCCTAATTGCAAAAGCACTTCAGATGAAAGTTTTGGTCATTCTGGTTTTACTGGAGCATTGACTTGGGCAGACCCTAGCAATGGATTGGTTTATGTATTTCTTTCGAACAGAGTGAATCCAGATGCCTCTAATCCTAAAATCTATGAATTAGATATCCGAACAAATATTCATGAAGCATTTTATGAAGCAATACGTAATGCAGAGAATTTAATAAATTTGAGTTCAAAAAAAACAAGATTAAAAAAATGATTATCTATTTAATAATTATAGTCACAGCACTAATTTCTATTTTATCATTTAATGATAGAAGCCTCTTTGATAAACTAAGATTTAATGCTTTTGATATAAAGCATAATAAACAAGCTTGGCGTTTTTTTACTTACAGTTTTGTGCATGCTGATTGGATTCATTTGTTTGTAAATATGTATGTTTTGTATTCGTTCGGAAATATAGTATTGCAAATTTTTGGTTATCATTTTGGCTATCAATCCACCATATATTTCTTAATGCTTTATGTTGGAGGAATTCTTTTCTCAACCTTATTCGATTTCGGAAAACATAAAGACAATGCCTTTTATAGTGCCGTTGGTGCTTCAGGGGCAGTTTCCGCCGTTGTTTTTTCAAGCATTCTGATATATCCTCAAGGAACTATTTATTTCTTTTTCATCCCCTTTCCTATTCCATCGGTAGTTTTCGGAATTCTATACCTAGTCTATTCTGCTTATATGTCTAAAAAAGGGAAAAGTAACATTGGACATAGTGCTCACTTTTGGGGAGCCATATTTGGTATCGTTTTAACGATCGCTTTAAAACCAGCTTTTGCAACTAAATTTATGGATTATATTTTAAGCTATTTGGGATGAAAACTATTGGTCTAATTGGAGGTACAACCTGGCATTCAACCATCGATTATTATAAACTTATTAATGAAGAAGTCAATCGATGTTTAGGAGGACATAGTACTGCACGTATTATTATTAACTCCGTAAATTTTCAAGTTTTAATAGATTTTACTAATGCTAATAATTGGACTGAAGTAGAAAAATATATTGGAGCACTTGCATCCGATTTAGAAAAGGCTGGATCTAACTGTATATTATTAGGCGCAAACACCTTGCATAAAGTTGCTGATGGAATCAGTAAAAAAATTAATATCCCAATTATCCATGTCGCCAAAGAAACGGCAATAGAGATCAAAGCAAAAGGATTAAAAAAAGTTGCATTATTAGGTACCAAAGCAACCATGACCTCCGATTTCTATAAAAATATTTTATCCGATTACGGAATTGAGATGATCATTCCCGATGAAAAAGATATGGATATTATTCATAATAGTATTTATGAGGAATTCAGTAAGGGGATTTTTTCGGAAGCAATGAAAGCAAAGTACCTTCGTATCATTAAAAAATTAAAAAAGCAAAAAGCAGAAGGAATAATTTTAGGGTGCACCGAAATTCCCATTCTCATAAAACCTAATGATTCAGATTTACCCTTATTTAACACTACTGAAATTCATGTTAACGCTGCTGTAAACTTTTCACTCAATAATTAATTAAGCATCGGATCGTCGGGGAATTTTGTCCATTGAGTATAATTCTCACCCAATTTTTCGAGAGATTGTTTCCACAAAGCACTAGGATTTGTATTTAATAGATATGAGGCTTTAACCAACGAAACTACCCACGAATTTTTCACCAATTCTTCGTCCAATTGCTTCGAACTCCAGCCTGAATAACCAATATAAAACCTAATTTCGTCAGATTTAATCAAATTCAAGGCAATCATTTCTTTGATAGATTCCATTTCACCACCCCAATAAATACCATCAATAATCTCTTGACTTCCTGCTATTTTATCGCCAAGCGTATGAATAAAAAACAAACTATCACTTTGAACAGGCCCCCCTAAATAAATTTCAGAATCAAAATCAGGAAAATCCTTAACTACCTCATTTAGCTTCACTGACAATGGTTTATTCATTATTACCCCGAATGAACCTTCCTCGTTATGCTCAGCTAAAAGCACAACTGAACGTTTAAAATAATAATCCATTAATAAGGGTTCAGAGATTAAAATTTTACCTCTACCAGGCTTAATATTATTGGTCTTAATTTTTATTATGTCGTCTATCTTTCCCATTTTTCAAATTTTCAAATTACATAATCTTAAAATTGTTAATTTTGAGACCTCGTGCTTCAAACTAATTAATGCAAAAATAATACCATTTTTTGTGAGAAGATTAAATAATCATGAACGTTTTAACAAGCTAAGAAAGAAATACCCCTTCTTTTGTTTTGAGCAATACGATATAAAACAAACAGATGGGCATTTACAAGTAGTGTTCAGCTTTAATCTTTCCGATACATATTACTTTTATCCTAAGATGACTTTCCCCTTAAATCACCCTATTTCTGATCAGGAAATGTCAATTATTAAAAGCTTGGCGTTCCATATTGGGATGGTTGAACTGATTAGTTATTGGAAAGCATCATGTAGTCCAACATTGATCATCAAGCCACATGCATTAAACCAAGAACAGAT
>JAOZUV010000369.1 GCA_029938505.1 Bacteroidales bacterium
AATCTCAAAAAGGATTTAGTTTTTTGCCCGATACTTATCTTCAGCATGAACTAGAGGCTTCATTTATTTATGAAGATACACCCGATCAGGTAAAATCTACTGCTGATGTGAAGGCTGATATGGAACAAGATCATCCGATGGATCGTCTAGTATGCGGCGATGTTGGTTTTGGAAAAACAGAGATTGCCATACGGGCTGCTTTTAAAGCAGTGGCTGACAGCAAACAGGTCGCCATCTTAGTTCCTACCACAATTTTAGCGCTTCAGCATTTTAAAACATTTTCGGCTCGACTCAAGGACTTCCCCTGTCGGGTAGACTATATCAATCGTTTTAAAAGTACCAAGCAACAAAAAGAAACCCTCAAGGATTTGAAAGAGGGCAAGATTGATATTTTAGTGGGGACTCATCGTTTAGTAAGCAAAGATGTTGAATTCAAAGACTTGGGTTTGTTGATTATTGATGAGGAACAAAAATTTGGTGTTTCGACCAAAGAAAAATTAAAGCAGTTTAAAGTGAACGTTGATACACTTACGTTGACGGCAACACCTATTCCTCGGACATTGCAATTCTCGATGATGGGAGCTAGAGATTTATCTATCATCAACACAGCACCTGCTAATCGTCATCCCGTAGAAACTGAAATAAGAATGTTTTCTGAAGAAGTTATTCGTGATGGCATAAATTATGAGATTTCTCGTGGTGGTCAGGTTTTCTTTGTTCACAATCGTGTTCATAATATCATGGATGTAAAAGGCATGATTGAGAAATTTTGCCCAGGTGTAAGCATTGGTGTTGCTCATGGACAATTGGATGGGAAAAAGCTGGAAACAGTCATGTTAGATTTTGTGAATGGTGCTTTTGATGTTTTGCTTGCAACCACTATTATTGAATCAGGTTTAGATATACCCAATGCTAATACCATGTTTATTAATGAAGCGCAAAATTATGGCTTGAGTGATTTACACCAATTGAGGGGTAGGGTAGGACGTGCCAATAAAAAAGCATTTTGTTATTTGATGTCGCCACCACTTTCAACTTTAACTGACGAAGCTCGCAAACGATTGAAAGCCATCGAAGAGTTTGCCGATTTGGGTAGTGGTTTTAATATCGCTATGCGCGATTTAGATATTCGTGGAGCGGGTAATATTTTGGGAGGAGAACAGAGTGGGTTTATTTCAGAAATTGGGTTTGAGATGTACAATCAGATTTTGGATGAAGCCTTAACCGAGCTTCGAGAAACGGAATTTAAGGATCTTTATAAAGATGAGGTGAAAAGCGAATTTGTAAAGGATTGTCAAATTGAAACGGACTTGGAACTCCTAATCCCGGATTATTATATTATACAAATAGCAGAACGATTAAGCTTGTATAAAGCTTTGGATAATACGCAAACAGAAAAAGAATTGGATGCTTTTCGTGAAAAATTAATCGATCGTTTTGGACCAATTCCTAAACAAACACAGGAGCTAATTAATACCATTCGACTACGTTGGTTGGCAAAAGAAATTGGTTTCGAGAAACTCATCCTTAAAAATAAACGGATGACAGGGCATTTTGTGAGAAATCAGGAGTCGCCTTATTATCAGTCGGAAGTTTTTGGGAAAGTGCTGAAATTTGTGCAACAAAACCCTAAATCTTGTCGTATGCGCGAAAAAAATAATCGACTTACTTTATCATTTGATGAAGTCCAGAAAATTGATCAAGCTATCGAAAAACTAAATCCAGTTACTAATCCCACTGATAGTTAGACTATTTAAGTGAAATTTATTTTGATTTTCAAATTGTTAAAAATTTACAAAATATTTTTTTCTTACATTGTATTCTCTTAATTTAGCAAGCTAAATTTAAAGATGTGTCAGACAGTATAATAATCATTCCTACTTACAACGAAAAGGAAAATATTGAGAAAATAATCCGTAAGGTTTTCTCTCTTGATAAAGAATTTCATATTTTGGTTGTAGAAGATAATTCCCCAGATGGAACCGCTGCCATTGTTAAAACGTTGATGAAAGAATTTCCGAAGAAATTATTTATTGAAGAACGCGAAGGTAAACTTGGATTGGGAACAGCTTATATTCATGGTTTTAAATGGAGTTTAAAAAAGGGATATGATTATACCTTTGAGATGGATGCTGATTTTTCGCATAATCCCGATGATTTGATTCGTTTGTATAATGCACTTGCAGTTGATGGTGCAGATATGAGTATTGGTTCTCGTTATATTTCAGGAGTGAATGTTGTGAATTGGCCGATGGGTCGAGTTCTTATGTCATATTTTGCATCATCTTATGTGCGTTTTATTACTCGAATGAATGTACGAGATACAACAGCTGGTTTTAAATGTTATAGCCGAAAAGTGTTGGAAGCTATCCGTTTAGATAAAATTAAATTCGTGGGCTATGCTTTTCAAATTGAGATGAAATTTGTGACCTGGAAATTAGGGTTTAAAATTATAGAAGTTCCAGTCATCTTTACTGATCGTACCGAAGGAACATCAAAAATGAATTCCAGTATTTTTAAAGAAGCTATTTTTGGAGTAATTGATCTACGTATTCGCGGGATATTTAAACGAATAAAAAGAGCTGGATAATTCCTGAATATTTTTGTATATTGTGAGGTATAGATGTTTTCTATACCTTTTTTATTTCCAATAAGATGAAAAAAAAATACCAAATAATTAATGCCCGAATTGTCAACGAAGGAGAGATTTTTGATGGCTGTATATTAATTGATAATGGAATTATTTCACGCGTGGAGCGTGTTGATTTTTGTGATACACAAATGTATCCAGGTTATGAATATATTGATGCTGGAGGCAATTTTTTAATTCCAGGTGTGATTGACGATCAAGTACATTTCCGGGATCCTGGTTTAACCCATAAAGGGAAAATTAAAACAGAAAGTAGGGCTGCTGTGGCAGGAGGAATAACCTCCTTTATGGAAATGCCCAATACCATTCCCAATACATTGACTCAGCAATTATTGGAAGAAAAATATCAATTAGCTGCCAAAAAATCGCTGGCTAATTATTCCTTTTATATGGGAGCTTCTAATGATAATTTGGAGGAGATTTTGAAAACGGT
>JAOZUV010000370.1 GCA_029938505.1 Bacteroidales bacterium
CCATTTGAAAACAATACTGCCACGGTAAAAGGAGATTTAACAATCAAAGGAATTACACACCCCATTAAATTTATTGCTAATTATGCAGATCATAAATTGACAGCAACATTAGGCATTGATCGTAGTAAGTATAATGTTAAATATGGTTCAAAATCATTTTTTAAAAACTTAGGTGATAAGTTAATTTATGATGAATTTATTATGGATGTTACATTAATGCTAGTGCATTAATACGGAACTAATAAATATTTAAGAAGGTGCAAAATTGTGAGGATGAAATGACTGGATAGGATGGTATTTTGTGTCTTCTTTTTTTAATAATCTATATTGGGCTGGACTAATAATTCCATAGAATTTAATTCCAAAGCGACTAAATTCCCAAATCCAACAGTATTTCTCATATATACCCCATTATCTAAATCGATAAATGGATAGGAATTGTTCTTAATATTCAAGTCGATAAACTCAAGATTAACGGGTACATGTCCGTGGATAATTTTTTTATACCAAATTTTTTCTGGAATAGCTTCAAAATCTTTCGTCCATAGCATGGCGAATTTATCTTCAAACGGATCTTCATTTTTAAAATTTAATCCTGCATGAACAAAGATGTAGTCTTTGGTCTCAATATAATACTCCAATTCACGAATCCATTGTATGTATTCTTCAGGAATATCATTCATGTTTTCAAAACCAAAACTTTCCATGGTTTCTTTACCACCATGTTCGAACCAGCTTTTCTTAAATTTATTTTTCTTTTTAAAGATTCCTTTTGATTTTGTCTCGTTTGCATAAGATTTCAAAAAGTATTCCTCATGATTTCCCAGTAGAAAACGAAAGTCATAGCCCACATTTTTCTTCGATCTCAGATAATCAATAACTCCTTTTGAATCAGGTCCTCGATCAATATAATCTCCTAAAAAATAAACCCGATCCGATTTATCAGGTTTAATTAAATCATCAACTAAAGCACGAAGCGTATTTATACATCCGTGTATATCGGGAATTACCCATTGTTTACTCATAATTTGAATTTGATAAGCAATACAATTGATAAAGTTAGCATTAAAAATTTTACCTTTGACAAAACATTTTGCAATCAAAATATTATTGAAATGACAGAGGCGAAACGAGCAATGCTTATCATCTTGGATGGTTGGGGCATCGGGAAAAAAGATACATCCAACGCTATATATAAAGCCCAGACACCATTTTTTGATTCATTAATGACGAACTACCCTAATTCAGAATTATTAGCCAGTGGCGAAAGCGTAGGCCTACCTGATGGGCAAATGGGAAATTCGGAAGTGGGTCATTTAAATTTAGGGGCTGGCCGAAAAATTTATCACGATTTAGTTCGTATAAACAAAGCTATTGAATCAGGTGAAATTGAAGAAAATGAAAAATTAAATGAAGCTTTCAAATTTGCAAAAGAGCATAATAAAAAAGTACATTTTCTTGGATTAGTATCGGATGGTGGTGTACATTCATTGGATACACATCTATATAAACTTTGTGAAATGGCCACCAATCGAGGTTTGGAAAATGTATTCATCCATGCAATAACTGATGGTCGTGATACAGATCCTAGAAGCGGTTTGGGTTTTGTTGAAGAATTGATTGAAAACACCAAACACACTTCAGCAAAAATAGCAACTCTCATCGGGAGATATTACTCCATGGATCGCGATAAGCGCTGGGAACGTATAAAAATTGGATATGACCTGATGGTTCATAGTAAAGGGGAAATGAGCTCCAATCTATTGGAATCAATGCAAGACTCATACCAGGCAGGCATCACTGATGAATTTATTAAGCCTATACAAATGGTGGACGAAAACAATCAAGCAATGGGAACCCTTGAAAAAGGAGATGTATTCATTTGTTTCAATTACCGGACTGATCGTTTACGTCAAATGACGGTTGCTCTCAGTCAGGAAAATTTTGAAGAACACAAAATGAAAACCATGGGCTTGAATTATTATACCATGTCGAATTACGATAAATCATTTAAAGGAATCAATGTCATTTTTGATAAAGAAAATGTTCAGCAAACTATTGGTGAAGTATTGTCTAATTCGGGAAAAACTCAATTACGAATTGCTGAAACCGAAAAATATGCGCACGTTACCTATTTTTTTTCTGGGGGTCGTGAAGAAGTTTTTAAAAACGAAGAGCGAATTATGGTGCCTTCACCAAAAGTTCCTACTTACGATCATCAACCTGAAATGAGTGCTCCTGAAGTAAAAAACTTAGTTGTTGCTGAACTGAACAAACAAAAACACGATTTTATTTGTTTAAATTATGCCAATGGCGATATGGTAGGACATACCGGGATTTATGAAGCCATTTTAAAAGCGGCCGAAACCGTTGACAATTGTTTAAAAGAAACTGTTGAGGCAGCTCTAAAAAATAATTATACAGTAATTGTAACTGCTGATCATGGCAATGCAGATAATGCCGTAAATTTGAATGGGAGCCCAAACACAGCCCACTCACTAAACCCTGTTCCTTGTATTTTGATCAACGGTAAGACAAAGATAAATAATGGCATTTTGGCAGACATTGCTCCAACAATTTTAACAATCATGGATATGAGCATTCCTGAAGAAATGAGTGGAAAATCGTTAATTTAAAATGAAAAAATATTTTGTCACAACACATTGGTTTCGTTCCTTTTTCTCCAAATCCTTGATTTGGAACATCCCCAATAATGACAAAATTATCTACTTAACTTTTGATGACGGTCCTACACCTGATGTTACCGAAAAGGTTTTGGCACTTTTAGAGGCTTATAAAGCCAAAGCTACCTTTTTTTGTATCGGGAAAAATGTAGAAAAACAGCCTGAGCTTTTTCAAGAGATACTTAAGAAGGGGCATGTTGTTGGAAATCATACTCAAGATCATAAAAATGGTGTAAAAGCCATAGATGCAGAATATTACGATAGTATTTCATTTGCTTCAAAGCATATAAAATCAATTTTATTTCGACCTCCATATGGGAGAATTAAGAGAAGACAAGTGCAATTTTTGAGAGAAAAATACAAAATCATTATGTGGTCTGTTTTAAGTGGTGATTTTG
>JAOZUV010000039.1 GCA_029938505.1 Bacteroidales bacterium
AACAAACCACATCATTATCATATAAAATAAAGGGTAAATCAACTTATGGTGTTAATATTGCTTTCGCAGATCAAAGTGGAAATACCAGCATTCAACCTACAGAATTTTTTAATTATTCGGAGATCTATTTTGTACTCACCCCCACTCCCGAATCTCCAAAAGAATATTTCAAGGAAGATAATGCGAACGAAATCCTTTCTGAAATCGTCATTATTCAAAATAAAAATACGGTAAGCCAATCGGCTTTACCAAAATTGGTTTTAAATAACGATGATAAACTAACCAAAGTCATCATTACTTTTTCAAAAGAAGGATTTAAAAATTACATGCCTTTTTCGTTCAACGTTAACAAATTCAATTCTGAAGAAATTCATCTCAAAGAAGAATATTCTCAATCCTTTGCTCCACAGAATAATAACTATGAACAAGGTCTGTTAAAGCTCAACGAGGAAGATTATTTAGGAGCCTATGCAAATTTCATGAAAATTGTTGAAGCGGCTAAAACATCCATCGAAATCAAGACATTTTCTTTTTATGGCTCACTTGTAATTACTAATATTCCACAAACCATAAAAGCTTTTATTCAAGCAGAATTAGAAAACTTTAATTTATCAAATAATACTTTTCAGGAAGAAAAAACATTAGCTAAACTAAAAATATGTGAAGCCATTGTAGAGTCTGTTTCAAAAAACATTCAAGTATTTAACTCTTATTTGGTTCTGGAAAATGTAAATATTATTGAATCAAAAGCTAACATCTCAACATTCTTAAATACTTTAATCAATCAAAAAAATAAAAATATTGCCGCTTTCGAACAGGACAAAATGCTTTTCTTTAAACAAGGCAAGTACAATAATTACAAATTCAATTTATTTATTGATCTGATAAGTAAAATATTACTTCATAAGAATCTACTCTCATCTGTCGATAATCTCGAACCCTTAAATATAAATGTATTAAACTATTATCCAAACAGCAAAAGAGAATTAATGGGTGATTGGGAAGAACAGTTCAAAATTTTTATTGACTTGATTAATACTAATATTAAACTTAAAGGTAAAATTTTCAAAAAAGATGTAATGGATAATTTGGATAGTTTAAGACCTAGCCAAAAACAACCTTATTTTGAAATCATTTCAGCCTTTAATTCATTAAGTGAAAACACAAATAGCTTTAAGTACTATTTACAAACTGCCTTGAAAAAAAGTACTGATATAAGCATGATTGAAAATATAGAATTCTGGCTTTTATCGTTCAGATTAAGTGATGAAGGAATTAATTCGGCCTATATTACAGAGCTAAATGAAGGCATTAATTTGATCCGTAAAGAGCAATTTGATAGAGCCGATGATATATTTAATTTATTAATGCGAATTGCAAATCAATACGCACCAGTATGGTATTATACAGGCCTCATAAAACATAATTTAGGTCAGAGTTATTCGGCCGAACGTTTTTTTACAAAAGCACTCGAAATTTATCCAGAGTATATGGCTCCTCGTATTTTTATACTCAAAATATATGAGAATGATGAAGATTACACTCAACTTCTGAAAAACACGAGTATCGCCATCGAAGCTATGAATACATGGATTTTCAGGTATAAACGTGCTTCGGCTTTTTATAAACTAGAACAATACGAAAACGTAATTACAGAAATTACAGATGAATGTTTGAAGCTAAACAGCTGGGATATCAATCAATATTTTCTTTTAGGAGATGCTTATTTGGCTGTCAATAATTTCGAAAAGGCTCAAGAGTCTTACGAAAGAACACTCGATATTAATCCTTTCTCTTCTGACACACAAAGTTTTGATGATCGCATGAAGATGCTTCATGAAAAAATGGGAGGAAATCAGGAAAATAATGAAAGCGAAGAAGTAACTGATAATACGGAAGCTGAAACATCCGAAGTAGTTAAATAAGCTATTTTATTTTTTGTTTATAATTTATCATCAAAAAGCCCAGTTTATAAAAACTGAATAAGCACATATTTGCATATCCTTTTAAAAGCAAGAATCGAATAAAGGGTCGTTTCAGGATAAAGATCCATTGAACTAAGCACGTCAATTTTAATGAAACTAATTTTTGGTGATACCTCAATAAGTTAACATCATTGATAAATTCAGGATCATTATGATTGTTCTTCAGCATATAAATCAAATTCAATATCGCCTTCTCCGTTTTGATTAGATAACGATCATTTGTTTCATAATCGCCATTTAAAACAGGATTTTCAAGATGCATTATAGTAATCCCTTGTTTTTTTAAATCATACCCAAACAAGGTATCTTCATGACCATACTCAACTAAATCCTCATTGAATTTCACTTTTTTAAAGAGTGAACGATGAATGATAAAATTATTTGTCATGAACGCTTTATTAGGAGACAAAATCCGAACATTAGCTAACTTACTTTCTTTTTTTATGCCATATTTCCATCGTAATATTTTATCTCTTTCAGAGGGTCTTTCTCCAAAAACCCGACCACCAAAAACAATCTGAACTTGTTCCTTATTGATTACCTCAACATAATTTTTGATAAAGTTGTCAGAAAACATTCGTGAATCATTATCAATAAAAAGCAAGTAATCGTATTGGGTATAATCTAAGAATTTATTTCTGATTTTAGCTCTTCCGATATTTTTTTCAAGCTGAATATAATTGACTTTTGAAACAATGGCTTCATTCAGTTTCCTGTATTTTTCATCTGACGCATCATCAATAATAACAATTTCAAAAGGAAATTTTATATCCTTAAGCTGCTCAAGCAACTCTTCAACAAGAAAAGAAACGTCACAATTAAATACTGGGATACAAACAGATAGCATATAGTTTAAATTCAACTGTATAATTCTAATATAGTAATTTAAATATTTAATCTGGTTTGAATGGCCTGTACTTCTTTTCGAAGTTGTTTAACAGTATCCACCAAATCTTGTTTTTCCTGATTGGCTTCTGGCATTTCGCTACTGATATAATGAACAAATTTCCAAACCTCTTTTACATCCCGAATATCAATATCATAAGCATCATAAAAAGAATTTAAAGAGTGTAATGTGAGTTTTTTACTTTCTTTAATTTTATTTTCAGCAAGCTTAAATACTATCCCATCATCCATGGTCAGAAATATATATGCTTGGCCTGGACGAATAGAATTCCAATCAAGTACAAATTCACCCGTCACAAAAGACCCATCTGGAATAGGCAACATAGAATCACCCGAAATTTGAAAAGTGCGATATTTTTTTTGTTTAGATAAAAATGGCAGATGAAAAGTAGGAAGCACTTTTATATAATCGGGATCTGCAAACCCACTCTTATATCCAGCTTTAGCTTTTTCGTTAATAAATTCAATATTCTCATTATTGAATTGATCAATAGTAGATGTAAGTACACGTAAATTACTCCCCTTTACATACACATCAAATCCTTTTTCAATTTGTAATATTTGACTTTCAGAGAGTTCGGATAAATCAACTTTTATAAGTGTATCCACGTCTACATTAAAAAACATCGAAAAACGGATCAATGCACTCACACTGGGTTGAGCAACTCCATTTTCATAGCCACTTAAAGTCGAGCGCTTCATTTCTAGGGCAAAAGATACATCCTCTTGAGTACGCTCTTGTCGTTTACGCAAAAATTTAATATTCTTTCCAAATACGTTCATCTTTCAATATTTAAAATTTGCAATTAGCACCTAAATGATTATATTGTAATCAATATTTTGATTATATGTTAATCAAATATAATTAAATTTATTTAAAATCAAAGTTTTTTAGGAATGCAGAATAGTGAAAGATGTATCGTTCATTTAGATTTGGATACTTTCTTTGTATCAGTTGAACGCTTGCATGATAAACGATTAACAGGGAAACCTGTTCTTATTGGAGGTTCATCGGACAGAGGTGTGGTGGCTAGTTGCAGCTATGAAGCCAGGAAATTTGGAGTGCATTCTGCAATGCCAATGAAAATGGCTCGCAAGCTTTGCAAGGATGCCATTATCATTGGAGGCAATATGAATCAGTATAGTAAATACTCTAAATTGGTAACCAATATTATTGAGGATGAAGCTCCTCTTTTCGAAAAAGCATCAATTGACGAACATTATCTGGACATTTCAGGTTTAGACAAATACTTTGGGAATTTAAAATGGGTCGAAAAACTTCGAAATAGGATAATCAATGAAACAGGATTGCCCATTTCATTTGGGATATCTACAAATAAAACTGTAGCTAAAATAGCAACAGGAGAAGCCAAACCAAATGGATTATTGCACATTCCATCAAATCAAATACAAACTTTTTTAAACCCGCTTTCGATAAAGAAAATTCCTATGGTTGGTAAGATAACCTATCAAAAACTTCATTCAATGGGAATTTCAACAATTGAAATGCTCAGTAATATACCCATCGAGGAACTGCAACAATACTTTGGGAAATCTGGGACAATAATTTGGAATAAAGCTCATGGTATAGACCCTAGTCTTGTAAAAGCTCATTCTGAACGAAAATCCATCAGTACTGAAAGAACTTTTGAAATTGACCAAACAGATTCTTCTATTTTAAAACAAAAACTGATCACTATGGTTGAGAAAATAGCTTTTCAACTTCGTGAGAAACAAAAATTAGCAGCGGTAATTACATTAAAAATTCGGCATTCTGATTTTAAAACACACACATTACAAAAACAAATTCCGTATACAGCATTCGATCATATCATAATTCAAGAGGCACTGAATTTATTTAATCGCCTTTATAAAAAGAATATTCCTATTCGATTAATTGGTATAAAAGTTAGCAGTTTAGTAGGAGGCAAACAACAACTAAATATGTTTGAAGATAGCCCTGAAATGACTAATCTTTATAATGCCATGGATAAAGTAAAACAACGATTTGGCGAGAAATACTTACAAAGAGCCATTGGGATTAAAACTTCTGAAGAACAAAAGGACAAAGAAAACCCAATCAACAATGTTTGATGGACTAGCTATAAATAACGATGCTTATGCTGAAACAATTTCCATAACAACCAAAAGTATGCGTCATTCTGGGCGTAAGTCCCGGGAACTTTCTATTTTTTATGGATTCTGGTATTTCGCTTCGCTCCAACCGGAATGACAGCTAAATTTATCAGGCATCTATCATAAGCTACATTGAGATGCTGAATTAGGCCTATCTATCACAAATAGATTCAGCGTGGCAATAATTGAATTTCGTCTTATCCCCAAAACTCCTATCTTTGTATTAACAACATTAATCATGGTTCAGGATAAAAAAAATAAATCAGCTTTACATGTTCAAGGAGGGATTGAACAGCCATCTTCTGTGAACGAAAACTTGCTAAAGAATTTGAAAAATCGCAAAGCTGAAAGTTTATCTGCTGAAGATTATTTAAAGGGTATTCTCTCGGGAAATCGAATGATCTTGAGTAAAGCCATTACACTGATAGAAAGTTCACTTCCTGCACATCAAATACTGGCTCAAGAGATCATAGAAAAATGCTTACCCCATTCGGGCAAATCATTCCGTTTAGGAATCACTGGAGTTCCTGGTGTAGGCAAAAGCACATTCATAGAGGCTCTGGGGATGTATCTCATCCGCGAAGGAAAACAAATTGCAGTTCTGGCTATCGACCCCAGTAGTCAGCGGAGTAAGGGTAGTATTTTAGGTGACAAAACCCGCATGGAAGATTTAGCTAATAATCCGAATGCTTTTATTCGTCCTTCGGCATCAGCAGGATCATTGGGTGGAGTGGCTCGTAAAACCAAAGAAAGCATCATCCTTTGTGAGGCAGCTGGATTTGACACTATTTTTATAGAAACCGTTGGTGTTGGGCAATCAGAAACAGCTGTGGCTTCCATGGTTGATTTTTTCCTTTTATTGATGTTAGCTGGTGCGGGTGACGAACTGCAAGGCATCAAACGAGGCATTATGGAAATGGCTGATGCTGTCTTGATTAATAAAGCTGAAGGTGACAACCTTCAAAAAGCAAAAATTGCCAGAGTACAATATGAAAATGCATTGCATCTTTTCCCTGCATCTCCTTCAGGATGGACACCTCTAGTTGAAACTTGCTCGGCTCTTCAACATCAAGGGATTGATATTGTTTGGAATTTGATAGAAGACTATCTTCAGTTGGTAAATGCCAATGGTTATTTTGAGAAAAATAGACAAAACCAATCCGTGCAAATTATGCAGGAAACAATTAACCAACGTTTGACCGATGATTTTCATCAAAATAAAGAAATGAAAAAGTATCTCAAAAATCTTAAAAAAGATATTTTAGGGCACAAAATCAGTTCCTATGTTGCCGCTCAACAATTACTTGAGAAATATAGCGAGATCTTAAAAAAATAACAGCTTCCCTTTCAAATTAACTTCCACTTTATTTATTGTAACTATTAAGCAATTAATACGTCTATTATTCATAAGCATTTATGAATAATATTAAACCCTATTAAAAAATGAAAAAAACAATCTACTTATTCAGTCTTATTGGTCTCTTGTTTGCAACTTCTTTATCCGCCCAAGAGCGTGATTTTTCTTTCCAGGAAAAATATAATATGCAAAATAATCCCTCACTAAAAATTAGAGTCAACGATGGATTTATTGATGTTTACTCTTCCAATACAAATACAATTCAAGTAAATTATATTGTTAAAAAAAGAGGGCATTTAATTTCAATGGATCGTGATGAACTCGAAAAACATGTGGACATAAATGTGATTCATAATGGGGGAAATTTAGAAATTGAAATAAGAAGAAACAGAGATGGATATTGGTCAAACTGGAAAAATCATTATAATGTTTCATTTGAAATTAGAGTACCGAAAAAAACTTCTTGCGATCTAAAAAGTTCCGATGGAAACATCTATCTAAAGGGGCTAGAAACTAATCAAACTTGCAAAACCAGTGATGGCAATATTGAACTTTCATTTATTAAAGGAGATGTAAAAGGAACAACTTCTGATGGCAATATATATGCAAATGAAATTTTTGGATATACTGAGTTGAAAACAAGTGATGGGGATGTTAAAATTAAAAATGTTTTAGGAGAATGCAGCTTGGTTAGCAGCGATGGGAATATTGATTCCTTTAATACAAAAGGAGCGGTTTTTGCTCGTACTTCTGATGGTAATATTACTTTCAACGACTTAAAAGGAAGTCTAAAAGCTGAAACCAGTGACGGGCATATTAAAGGCAATATCTCAGAGCTTTATGAAGAGCTAGATTTAAGTACTTCAGATGGAGATATTGATATTATTATTCCTAATGGTTTGGGATTAGATCTTGAACTCAGAGGAGAAAGAATTTTAGTTGATTTAGATGATTACAGAAGAGATACAAATAAAAACAGACTTTTTGGAACAGTGAATGAAGGCGGTATTTTGGTTTCATTAAGTAGCCATGATGGGAGAATTTCGCTCAGAGACAATTAAAAATAATAACCAAAAAAGGAGTGTCACTTTAATTGACACCCCTTTTTTAATGAATATACGTTTATAATTTCGGCAACAATAATGCATTAAAGAGTAATTTAAATGAGCCCTGTGATGAAGCTCTAAATTGAGGATTAAAGCCATACATCACGAATTGACCTTTCCCTTTTTTCAGCCAAATCATGACAGTTTTATTACTTAATAATTCTTCTTTTTCTATATAACCGCTCATCAAAATATTTTTTTCCGGAAGGGTAGCAATGGCTCTTCTATCCATATCAAATTTTGGAATAGAAGTAGAAAACACAGGATTCCCTCTAAAGAAAACGCCAAGTTCTTTTGGTAATCCTAAGGTCAAAGGATGATCTTGTTTCAATTGAATTTTCACTAATGATCCCGGACAATACAATCCTGATTTTTGAAGATTACTACCAATATTTCTAAATGGTAAAGCAAAATCTTCAGTTTCTTTATCTCTCTTAATTTTAAGCGTTCCTTCAAATAATGCAGTAGATTGCCCCCATGAAATTACAATACCTCCATTATCTACAAATGACATGATTCCTTCCATCCCTTCTTTGCCGAGTCCTTTTGCATATTCAGGCGGATAGCTAGAAGGAGAATAAGTACCATCACGGCCTTTACGCTTACCCGACATCAATATCGATTTATTGTTATTTGGAAATACAATTACATCAAAGTTGTCAGCTAAATTTGCAGCAGCAATTTGATCAGGTTTAAGAACAGTATAGGCTAACTTATATTCATCAAATATATAGCGAGTCCAGCCTGCATCCATATCATGCATATTGGTTTCTACTAATGCAATTCTTGGATTATCTAGAGTCGTAGTTTTAACATCAAGTTTGGATGTTAAATATGCTGGAGTGACATTTAAATCACTAAATAATTTACTTATTTTTTTAGATTTCTTCAATAAGAAACTTCCTTTAGGGTATTTCTTAGCATTCACTTTTGTAGCTTCTTCCAAACGCTCAACTTTGAGCCCCTGAGCCATGGCAGCAAATACAACTTTAAAACTTTCATTATTATTTACAGATAATAGGATTGAATTAAAATTGTCGGCAACACCTTCATTCAAGGTATAATCATCTTTAACGGCTTTTATTTTCCCACTTAAATCGACATATCCATCATTGATTTCATACGCCTTAACATTCCTATGAAGTGGTAATGACCAACTAGCAATATCGTAAGGACGAATTACTTCACCACCTGGCTGATAATGTCTAACTGGAAATACTTGCTTTTCCATTACCTCTTTTATGAAAGGACGGAAAGCTTGTGCCATTGGAATTACGATATCACCTACTTGATAAGTATGGAAGCCAATTTGAGCTTTTTCAGTTAACTCAAAAATATCGATACCATGCTCATTCATTAATCTAACTAAATCCACTAATTCACTTTGATCTCGCTGTTCTTTTGGCATTACATAAAAGTAAGGAGCTTCGGTTTTACCTTTCATAACTTCAGATTTAGCCATGTCATTTCTGAATTTTAAAATAGCTTTGCTATGAAGATATGAGGTCTGAATAAATGATTTCGTAGAAGAAATTTCATAATCAACAATATCTCCTAATCTCCACCAACCACCTGGCCAAGGATCAAGAAAATTAATGCTTTTCTTATATTCTGATAATCCTTTACCATAAACTCTTAACTCATTAGGTTCTATATAAATTGGAGTTGCCGTTTTCACACTTGCAGCTTCAGTCAGTAATCCAATCACATTTTTCCAAAGACATGTTTCTGTTGCACCTGGCCAATAATCATCAAAAATATAGCTCTGAGCAATACCTTTTAATCCATCTTTAGTCATGTCTTTAGTAGCATTTGTTCCAAAAATGTTTACCCAATTCCAGATCCCTGCATCAATATTCTGAGCAATTGGATCGTGAGGAGGAGCAACAAAATAACGAACACCTGTTGAGCCCATTTGATGTTTTTCAACCATTACTTGTGGGAACCAATCTAAATTATAAATACCCGCAATGGCTTTAGTATCTTCTTGAGTAAGAATTACAAAATCACGATTATTATCATGACCTACATACTTATGATATACACCCGGCATGGAGCTACCTTCGTATTTAGTTCCTTTATACTTTAAGTAATTTTTCACTATCATATTCATTCCATCAGGATTGTGATTTGGAACCATCATATAAACAACCTCATCTAACCACTTCGTAATATCTTTATCTGTTGAAGTAATTAGCTCATGAGCGATTAATGGTGCAGCTTGTGCGGGTCCTACTTCTGTTGAGTGCATCGAAAGTGTTCCTAATAAGAATACTTTACCTTCTTCAACCATTGCATTTACCTCTTGCTCTGATAAATTAGGGTCTTTGGCTAAGGCTTTATTGATCTCTTTAAGTCGATCTAAATTTTTAATGTTTTTTGCAGATGAAATAAAAGCGATATACATTGGTCTCCCATTGGGTGAAGTTCCAATATTTACCATTTTCAACTTTGGAGATGCCTCATCTAATAGTTGTAGATAACTAATAAGTTCTTCATAGTTAAAGAGCATTCGATCTGCTCCAGGTTTAAATCCAAAATATTTTTCAGAACTAATAAGTTTATCAGATTCTTGAGCTTGTAAATTGGAAGAAAATATGAACAAAAAGCCTATTAACAGAAGGCTCGCAAGCATTGTGATTTTTTTCATGGTGTTTGAGCTTATAATTATATCTAATTAATTAGATACAATTATAAGGATTTTATTTAAAGAATAATAGGAATCGAATCCTAAGTTTATCCTCACTATCAATAAAATAGAGCAATGAACTTTTTTTAAGGATGGGCGTGCATTTTGTCTATACGAAATTTTGAATGAAAAAAGTCAACAAAAAGGGGTGCAGCCTTAAGGTTGCACCCCATATCATTTGTGTTTAGAATTTCTCATCATATTTCGTCCATAAAAAATCACCAAATTCCCATGCTTCATTCACCACTCTATCGCCTTGTTCTATGGCATATTTTGTCAAAAATTCAGTTAATTTTTTTGGTTTCTCATTATGTAATTTCAAAGCTTCTGCTTCAAAAGTAGATTGATTCTTGAATAATTCTGTTTGGATAGGCATCCATAAAGCATCCACATCATGACGCATATCGCCCCAACGCTGACTCGCCAACGTACTCTGACGATTAAAAGCCCACCAAGCAGATCCTCTGGTAAATCCATTCGGACGACCCGGAGTTTTATAAGGCACAGCCAAATCATTAGCTCCACAGTAAACTGGAATATAAACGGAAGTCATGACATTGTCCATAGCCAACCAAACCAATCCACCAATTTCATCCGGTAACCAATCACGACATTGAATGATAGTAGCATACATGGTATACCAACGAGCAATTGTACGTTCGCCTAAAGGACCCCAACCACCATTAATACGAAATAATTTATTGGCATCGTAAGGGAGATTTGGATTAGCCAAAGGAGAAATGACCATTTTTCCATCGGCATCTTCAACCTTTA